>CAKURN010000086.1 GCA_934675695.1 uncultured Candidatus Melainabacteria bacterium
CATTAAAGCCTTTTGTAAAATTCAGTTCGGCTTGGTTTAGTAATATGAAATTTTTGATTAACAGTGATTTTAGCATAGTTTATTTTTCAGGTGGAACAGCCCAGTGGAGCTTTTCTTTTAAAATATCATAAAATTTGTTTTTGTTGTGATTCAAAATGAGTAATTTTGCACAGTTTTCGTTTTTTTGGATTGTTATTTCGTTTTTTACGATTTTGTCTACTTGTCCATCATAAGATATATTTAGGTCTTGGTCTTTTTCGTGAGTTTTGATTTTTATTGTTTCAAAAGCCGGAACAACGATAGGGCGAGCATTTAACGTATGAGCACAAATCGGAATAATCAAAAAACAATCTAATTTTGGACAAACAATAGGCCCTCCTGCAGACAGTGAATACGCAGTAGAACCCGTTGGGGTGGAAATTATTATGCCATCTGCAACATAAGAACATATAATTTTGTCATTAATAAAAAGGTCAAAAGTAGAACTTCTTGCACAAGTTGCACCTTTTACAACTATATCATTTAGAGCCGTAAATTCGTTTGCCTTTAGCATAAGGCGGTCTTCAAATTCAAAATCGGAATTTTTTAGTTTTTGTATTACGTTGTCGATTTCGTTTGGTTTTGCTTGTGCCAAATAGCCCAATCTTCCGACATTAAAGCCTAAAATCGGAATATCAAATTTAGAAAAAAATCGAGAACACTTCAAAAACGTGCCATCTCCACCTATTGCAATTGCCAAATCGAAATCATTTTTCATATCAGAAATTTCAAACAATTCTGAATTTTCGAGTTTTTTGTTTAATAAATTTGCGATTTCAGTAGAGTCTTCTATGTCTTTGTTAAAAATTATTCCAACTTTTTTAAAAACCTTTTGCATAGCTAAATTTTACAAGAAAATCTCACAAAATGAAAGAATTTTTTGTGTTATTATATCATTGTAATTTCTTTTAAAATTTAAAAAATAGGATAGCTTTTATGAAAAAAATATTTTTAATTTTTTGTTTACTGTTGAGTTTTTCTGTATTTGCTTATGATGGCAGTTATTCGTATTTATCTGTATCACAAAACAGTCAAAAAGTAATTTTTGAAAACAATGAAAATAACATTCAAAATGTTCTAAAAAACGTTCAATTTGCTGACGATGATTATATAAAAATCACAGGAAAAATCACAAAAGACAACAAACTTTCAAATTTCAAAGTTGAACAATCAAACATTGATGATATTAAAACGAATTTGATTTTAGAAAGATTGAAAACGGTATCTAATATTTCTTCTTTAAATTTTGATGAATTTAAGTTGTATTTGTTTTCAAAACCAAAATACCAAACAGAATCAGGGCTTGTGGTTTCTTTTGATTTAACAAATCAAGAAAAAGAAAACATACTTTTAAACAACAAAAGAAAAATTAAAAATTACTATCAAGACATCTATTACAACAAAAGCTACATAAAATGGATCGGGCTTGTTCAAAAATATAAAATAAACAAACAGGTTTCTCTTAAATTAAAAATCGACAAAAACGGAAATTTGTTGTCTTCTAAAATTGTAAAATCTTCTAACAATGTGGTTTTTGACAACGAAATACAAAACATAATCAAAACTTCTTCACCGTTTTCTAAAATCAATATAGAAAATCTCGACGTTTTGGATATTTTTCTTGATTTTAACAAACAAAGTTTAATCTCAAACAAAATCGCAAGCAATTTTGATGATACATTTCCTTATGGATTTGATGGAATTGCAAGAATAATTTTAGACAATAAAGGAAATATCACAGCGTCAGAAATTGTTTCTACAACAAAAAATGCAGAAATAGACAAGCAAATTATTGCATCTTTAAACAAAACAAAAAACTTTTTTGAAACAATAAAATGCGACGATAAAATGCCATTTGTAAAATACATCACTTTTCGCCAAAGAATAATAGGCAACGCTCCTGTGCTTCAAATCAACTATTTTTCATTGGGTGACGATATAAATCCAAAAGAACAAGAAATTGTTGCTTATATAAACAAACTCGATTACTTGGTAAAAAGAAACTGGACGCCTTTTGAAAGTAAAAGAAATTATTCAATAACTGCAATGTTTGTTGTATCAAAAAATGGCAAAGTCCAAAATTCAATAATCACAAAATCTTCTGACATAAAAGAAGCAGATGATAGTGTTTTAACTGCGATAAATTCAGCGATTTTGCCTGATATTCCTGATGATTTGAATAACAACTTTATTCCTGTTGAAATGACATTTGATTTTGGTATTAATCCTGAAATAAATCCTATACTAAAAGAACTGTACTACTCAAAATACAATAAAAAATAAAATGAAAAATATTAATCTAAAAGACATAAAAGTAATCCAAGCACCACTAGCCGGTATTTCTGATGTTGTTTATCGAGGAATGATCAGAAAATTCGGCTCTAAATGCCTGATGACAACAGAAATGCTCTCATCTGAAATGCTTTGCAATAACCCGAATATTGAAAAACAAAGAATTTTAAAGTTTGAAGATTTTGAATACCCTCTTGCTTTTCAACTTGTGGGTCATAAAATTGACAAAATGACGCAAGCTGCAAAAATCGTTAGTCCTATTGCTTCTATGATAGATATAAACTGCGGCTGTCCTGTTAAAAAAGTCGTTGTATCGGGTGATGGTTCTGCTATGATGAAAACGCCTGAATTAGCTTCTGATATTATAAAATCAATAAAAGACGCAACGGGTTTGATGGTGAGCGTGAAATTTCGTCTGGGTTGGACAGCAAATGAAGAAAATTATCTGGAATTTGGCAAAAAAATGGAAGAAGCAGGGGCTGATTTTGTAACTCTCCATGGTAGAACTCGTTCTCAGATGTATCAAGGGACTTCTGACTGGAATAAAATAAAACTATTGAAACAAGAACTAAAAATCCCTGTTTTCGCAAACGGCGATATAAAAACAATACAAGATGCAAAAAATTGTCTGGAATTGACAAAATGCGATGGGGTTTCGATAGGGCGAGGCATTATGGGTGATTTTACTTTGCCATACAGAATAGAAAAATATATTGAAGATGGAACGGTAATTGAAGAACCTGATTTAAAAAACAAAATCGAAATGCTAAAAGAACACCTAAAACAAGAAGTCGAATTGATGGGCGAAATTAATGGCGTGAAATTTATGAGAAAGTTTTTTAATTATTATATTTCTTCTGTTAGAAATGCCTCTAAATACAGGTGTTTGTTGGTGACATTAGAAACCCAAAAAGAAATACTAGATGTTTTAGATGAAATATTACGTTTACATACTATTAACGGTTGATCATACATTGTATACAGGCATAACTACAGATGTTTTGAGGCGTTTTGAAGAACACAAAACATCAATCAAAGGTGCAAAATATACAAAATCCCATCCGCCAAAAGAGATTGTTTTTTTAAAAGAATTTGAAGATAAATCCAGCGCTTCTAAAGAAGAATACAGAATTAAAAAAACTCTAACGAAAAAACAAAAAACCGCTTTAATTGAAGAAAATTCAACCAAAACGGAATTTTTGCTTAAAAAATTGTTAATTAATCAACAAAAATAGTTTGTTCTCTATCGGGGCCAACACTTATTATTGTGATTTTTATTCCTAATAGTTCTTCTAGACGTTTTAGGTAATTTTTTGCTTCTAGAGGAAGTTCACTGTAGTTTTTGCATTTTGAAATATCTGTTCTCCAGCCTTTATGAGTTTCATATACCGGTTCAAAATCTTGATGTATAAACATCAGTAGGATAAGAAGAAACAACTTCTCCGGTTTTTTTGTTTTTGTATGATGTTGCGATTTTTATTTCTTCAAAACTATCTAAAACATCTAATTTTGTAAGAGCAATTTCTGTTAAACCGCCGACTAAAACAGCATATTTTGCACCAACTACATCGAACCAGCCGCATCTTCTGGGTCTGCCTGTTGTAACGCCAAATTCTCCCCCGATTGTGCGGAGTTTTTCACCTGTTTCGTCATTTAGTTCAGTGATAAAAGCACCTTCTCCAACACGAGTCATATAAGCCTTGAAAACGCCAATTGCTCTATCTATCGTAACAGGGCCCATAGAACCACCTACTCCTGCTCCGCCTGCAATAGGGTTTGAAGAAGTTACGTATGGGTATGTACCATAATCAACGTCTAGCATTACGCCTTGAGCTCCTTCATACAAAATTGAGGAGTTGTTTTTGTGATGAAGAAGATTTTTTTGCCATTCAAAATCAACATAAGGAGCAAAAATTTGTCTGTAGCTTTCGCATTCTTCCAGAATTTCCTCTTTTGTATAAGGTTTTAAATTGTAGACAAATTCCAGTTCTTTATTTTTCTTTGGCAAAATTATATCGAGTTTTTTTGATAAAGTTTCTTTATTGAACAAATCCTCAACCCTGATACCACAACGAGCGTATTTGTCTGTATATGTAGGGCCTATGCCTTTTTTTGTTGTTCCGATTTTATTTTGTCCGAGAGAATTTTCGCTATAACCATCGATGTCTGTATGGTATTTCATTGTAACATGAGCCAATGGAGAAATTTTCAGATATTTTTCAAAATGGCTTCTTTCTACTCCTTGAGCGATTATGTCTTCGATTTCTTTTTTAAGATCGAGAGGTTTTATAACGCAGCCTGCACCTATCATACAGATTTTGTTTTCATACAAAATGCCCGAAGGAACGAGGTGAAAAGCGTATTTTTTGTTTTCAACAACAACAGTATGCCCAGCGTTTGAGCCGCCTTGAAAACGAGTGATAAAATCAGCATTCAACGCTAACAAATCTGTGATTTTTGCTTTCCCTTCATCTCCAAACTGTGCCCCTACTACAACTGTGTTTTTCATTTTTGTCCCCTTTGTTTTGTTACAACATATATTTTACAACAAAATTTTTGGATAAAATAAAAAACCTTTCACTTTTGGTTTTGCGAAAGGGAATTGGGCTTATTTCTTGATATCCTTTTAAATTTTTTTACTCTCGTATATATAAAGTATATATGTTTTAAAAAATTGACAAAAAGAAGAAATTTTCTTAACAAAACTTTATAAAATATACAAAACCGCTACTATAAGCCAATTCTAAAGTATTAAGAAATATTAAGACACCTATCAAAAAACAAAACTCGTCTTAACATTTCTTTATAAAACACTTGAATTTCATGTTTACATCTGATATATTAAAGATATCAATCGTATATCTAGTCAAGAAGTTAGTTAGTGTTTATAAAGGCGTTTATTTATGAAAAATTGTGAAAAAAGATTTGAAAATGAAGTTGAGTTGATTTTAAGAGCAAAAGAAGGCGACATTGAAGCAAGAAATATTTTGATTGAAAACAATCTTCCACTTATTCAAAAAATTGCTACAAAATCAATCAAATCAGAAGTTTTGACAACAAATGACCTTGTTCAAGAAGGTATCTTTGGACTCGTTGTTGCAATAGAAAAATTCAACCCTACTTTGGGTTTTAAGTTTGCAACTTATGCTTCTTGGTGGATTAAACAAGCAATGTATAAAGCAATCTCTGAACAATCTTATGCGTATAATATCCCTGTTTATATACAAGAAACTCTTTCTCGTTACAAAAAAACAAAACAACAAATGGAACAACAAAACGCAAACGTGACAAAAACAGAAATAGCTAAAAAAATGAACACAACAGAAGAAAAAATAAATACATTTTTGAATGTTTACACAAAAGCTCTTTCTATAGAATCAGGTACTACTCTTACCGGAAACAAAGAATTGACGCTGTCTGAAATCATTGAAGATGAAAAACAAAACGTTGAAAAAACAGTTCTCGATTCAGAATTGAAAATAGAAATAAAAATGGCATTAGACAATTTGAAAGAAAAAGAAAAAAACGTTATTGTTTTGAGATTTGGTTTAAATGGCGACAAAAAGAAAACTCTGGAAGAAATCGGAAATTCTTACGGTGTTACAAAAGAATGTGTTCGTCAAATCGAAAAAAGAGCATTAAACAAAATTGCCGATTCTGACATTGCAAAAAACAGTCTTGTAACTTATATCAGATAAAATTTCTTTGTTAAATAATGTAACAATATAAACAAAAACAAGTAAAAAAAATAAAGAAATCAACAATATTTGCCGATAAAAGTATTGTTAGACAATAAAGTTAAGGAGAAAGTTATGGGACTTTCTGCAAGTCAGGCAAGATTTCTTCAATTAACAGCAAGAAAAAATGACATTGAATACGAAGCTCAACAAATTACTCAACAAAGACTGGCTTTGTCACAACAATTGGCTACAGTGTCAAATGAATATAACGATGCCATTTCTAACAAAAAACTTGTGTTCAGTTATGCAGATTCTACAGTACATCAAGTAGATGTCAGCTATGCTAACTACAAAAACTACATGAACC
>CAKURN010000087.1 GCA_934675695.1 uncultured Candidatus Melainabacteria bacterium
CCCAATTCTTCTAATGTCATCGTTTTTCTATTTTCTAAACCAAACCTGTTCAAAATAATAAACCTTTCTCTATCCGACAAAACATCCAAGGATTTATATATATCTTTTTTAAAATCGATATATTGAGCGACTTCATGGGGATTGTTTTGGATAGTATCTGCAATGTAATCTTCTAGTGACAAGTCTTGTGCCACAGGGGTTTCAAAACTTACAGGCTCTTTCATAATTGAATTTTTAATCATCTTTACATTTTTAGAAGAAATATTAAGATATTTTGCAATCTGTTCATCACTAGGTTCATGCCCCAAATCTACACTCAATTTTACAATTGCTTTTTTTAAATTCCTTATTTTATCTCCCATATGCACAGGAATTCTAATCAAACGTGATTGGTTTGCAATGGCTCTAATTATCGTTTGTTTAATCCACCAAGTAGCGTAAGTAGAAAATTTAAACCCTTTTTTGTAATCAAACCTCTCAGCTGCTTTTATCAATCCCAAAGAGCCTTCTTGCACTAAATCCATAAACAAAATTCCTTGCCCTGTGTATTTTTTTGCAATAGAAATAACAAGCCTCAAATTTGATTGTATTAGTTTCTTTTTTGCAATTTGTGATTGCTTTTTATCCCCTTCTTTGATTGTTTTTCCGATAGAAATCTCATCTTCTTTTTTCAAAAGTTTTATTCTGCTAACGTCTTTTAAATACATTTGCAAAATTTCATCTTTATCGACTATAATGTTAAAGGTTTTAACATCAGAATCGTTTGCAACTTTTAAAAAACTCTCATTTAAAGAACAGTCTTCTGGCAAATTCAACTCTGTATTCATATTTTCATTCCTCAACCAGCTAGTATATTAAATGACGATTTTTTTAAAAAATAGTTCCATTGTCCAACTGGGGAATAGAAAAATTATCCAACAGGATAATTACCTAAAAACACATTACAAGTTAGTATTAATCCATAAACAAATTCAAATGAAAGGATTTAAGATGAGTCAACAAACAGCAAGCAAAACAAAAGACGTAAGAGTTATTATTGTAGAAGATTACAAATTAACAAGAGTAGGACTGCGTTATGCATTAAACGAAATAGATAACATAACTGTAGTTGGCGAAGCACAAAATGCTGAAGTTGGACTCGACTTAATAAAAAGAGAACAGCCCGATGTTGTTTTGATGGATTTGGGTTTACCGGGAATGAACGGTCTAGAAGCAACAAGCAAAGTAAAAGATATTTCTCCAAATACAAAAATCGTAATTTTGACTTCCCATGATAGAGAAGAAGAAGTTGTCGCTTCTTTGGGTTCAGGTGCCAGCGGTTATTGTTTAAAAGATATCGACCCTATTACTTTATCAAACGTAATAAAAAACGTAGCAAAAGGTGCTTGTTGGATAGATTCTAATGTAGCTCATCTTGCTTTAAAATTGTTCCCAAAACCGGAAAGCACAGAAATCGTCGGAGGAAGCGGTTCAGCTGATGTAAAAACAAAACTGACAGAAAGAGAAAACGAAGTTTTGAAACTTTTGGTACAAGGAAAATCAAACACGGAAATAGCAGCAGAACTTATTGTTTCAGTACATACTGCAAAAGCTCACGTATGCTCGATTTTGCAAAAATTATGTGTAGATGATAGAGTACAAGCGGCAGTTAAAGCGATAAAAGAGGGGCTTGTTTCTGTATAATATTTTTAAAATGCTTGAAACTTAAAAGAGGTTAGAATATCTAGCCTCTTTTCTTAATTAAAAAGAATAGACATTATTGTTTGATAGCTTATAATAGTTGTATAATATAATTGACACAAAGGAGGAAATATGAGTAATAAAGAAGATAATATGCTTGATAAAAATACAAACAATAATCCTTTTGATGAAGAAACCCCTAAAGAAACTGAAGCAACAGAAGAAATTGAAACACCAACTGATAAAACAGAAGATAAAATAGAAGAAGAAACTGAAACAACAGAAGATACAAACAATCTTCAAAAACAACTGGACGAATTGAACAACAAATACATTCGTTTGGCTGCTGATTTTGACAATTTTAGAAAAAGAACACAACAAGAAAAAGAAGAATTATCTCAATACACAACAGTAAAAGTCTTAAAACAACTAACAAGCGTTTTAGACACGTTCGATAGAGCGCAAGAACATCTAAAAGATATAGAAGAATGCAAAACCGTAAAAGAAGGTTACGAAGTCGCATACAAACAATTAATTGAAGCACTGAAAAAAGTCGGCTTAGAAGAAATGGATGCTCTAGGCAAAACCTTTGACCCTAACGAGCATGAAGCCGTTACGCAAATTCCAACAAACGACTATGAACCTGATAGTGTTGCCGTTGTTATGCAAAAAGGCTACAAAATGGACAAAAAAGTGGTTAGACCGGCACTCGTTGGTGTTGCCGTTAAAAAAGAAGACTAAAGGAAGCATTAAAGGAAGATGAACAACACAATGGATTATTATGAAATATTAGGGGTAGATAGAAATGCCTCTAAAGAAGACATAAAAAAAGCCTTCAGGCAGAAAGCACGCCAATACCACCCTGACGTAAACAAAGCACCTGACGCAGCAGACAGATTTAAAGAAGTCGGAAAAGCATACGAAACACTATCTGATGACAACAAAAGAGAAATATATGACAGATACGGAGAAGACGGTCTGTCTAATGCAGGCTTTAATCCAAACTCATTCAATATGGGTGATATTGATTTGTCTGATATATTTTCTTCATTCTTTGGCAGAGGTTTTGGTGGTTTTTCGTCAGGTTATTCAGATGATCCAAACAGACCGGTTCAAGGTGAAGATTTAAGATGCGACATAGAACTTGATTTTTTAGAGGCATGTTTTGGTCTGGAAAAAGAAGTAAAAATCAGACACTTAGAACCTTGTGAAGCTTGCAATTCTACAGGCATGGACAAAAACGCAAAAGACACAGTTTGCCCTGTTTGCCATGGTCATGGAAGAATACAACAAAGTAAACAAACAATTCTAGGCTCATTCACTTCTGTTACCACTTGTCCTAATTGCAGAGGTACAGGAAAAAATCCAAAAGCATATTGCAAAGTTTGTAATGGTGTAGGTGCTATTGAAAAAGAAAAGAAAATAACAATCAAAATCCCCCATGGAGTAGAAAACGGCTCTAAAATGCGTGTTGCAAACGAAGGCAACTGCGGTAGAAACGGAGGAAGAAATGGGGATTTATACATAGTTATCCACACAAAAGCTTCAAAAGACTTTGAACGCAGTGGTTTTGATATATTTACTAATCTTACAATTTCTGTTCCACAAGCAGTTCTTGGTGACACTGTAGAAATAAAAACAATCCATGGAACAACTACCGTTACAATTCCACAAGGCGTTCAAAACGGCGATAGAATAACCTTAAAAGGTATGGGCGTACCGTACTTGGGTAGCAGTAGCCAAAAAGGAAATCACTATGTAACAATTCAAGTCGCTATTCCAAAAAAACTCTCCCAAAACGAAGAAAAACTATACAAAGAACTCTTTATGTTATCAAAAAAGCAAGAAAAAGACAGTATTCTTGAAAAAATGAAATCAGCTTTAGGCAAATAAACTAGGAGAATTAATGAATTATAAAAAAATACTTACATTATTTTTGTTTGTTTTGTTATTCAATTTCAACAATATAGCAAACGCAAGCAAACTTCCAAACGATGTTTGGAACTATGTAAAATCAAACCTATCAGAAGCACAACAAAGATTTGATAGTGTAATTACATTGAAAAATGATGTTATGTATATTCCTCTCACACCTCCAACAGTGACTACTGTTGATAGCATACAAATCGAATACACATATCCTGAAAAACAAACATTTAAAAACTACCCGGAAGTCGTTTTGTTGAACAATGGATATGCGTTTTTAAAAGTTACAAAAGATTCAGATGGCAATTATACCCTAACAAAAAAAGATGACCTGCCTCTAAAAGTACGTCTTGGCATAATGCCACAAGATATGCTCACTCCTATTGGTCTAAAAATGCCTGAAAGTTTGAAATTAACTTTAGGGGATTTGTTGATTCCGACAAAAGAAGAAAAAGCTCTGGCATACAGAGATGTAGACGCTCAAAAAGAGAAAAATCCCTACACTCCGACAGTTGCTCATAATGAATTTATACAAACTGCAGAATTTAGAAACAAAAAAATCTTAATCAATCCAAAAAATTCAAAGTTTTTTGAAGTTTATAATGAAACTTCAAAAAAACCTCTTTATGAATTGAAGTTGTCTTCTATGCCATTAAAAGTTCTAGTGAGCGAAAAATCAAATGTGGCATTGGTTTTGTATTGGAGCGGAAAAGAAGTTGAAATAATAGATTTAAAAGATGAAAATTCAATCACAAAAATTGAACTGGATTCCAACGCAACAGATGTTACATTAAATCAAAAAGACAATATCGCATACGTTACGTCACAAAATGCAAACAAAATTTATTGTATAGACTTAAATTCTATGCAGCTTACAAAAGTAATAAAATTAGAACAAAAACCATCAAAAATCAGCTACAGTGAAGTTGACGATTCTATTTCGTTTTACGATGAATTTTCATCAAAAGTATACAATGTAACAAAAAACCAAGACGATTTCATTGTTCAACCAATGGGAGTAGTAAATAACTTGTCAAAAATTTTGTCAGACGTTGCAAATATTTATGCTATTTCTAGAACAGACAATCAAATATACGTATTTGATAAAGCACAATCAAAACTAATAAGCACTGTAGAATTAGACAAAAAGCCAACAGACGCTGTTTTGTATCAAACAAAATTGTTTATTATTTGTTCAAAAGAAGGATATATCAACGTTTATGACACTATAGAAAACAAAGTCATTTCAAGAGAACAAATATCAAAAGAAGGCTTCTATTCAAAACTTACTCTTATACCAAACGAAAAAAACATACTAATAACAGGTATAAATTCAAAAAATTACTTAATTTACGATATCGATAAAATGAAACTTAGCAAAAGCCAAACTTCTTATATTGATATTTCAAACATAATCATTTTAGATAGAGAACAAAGGCTGTAAATGGAAACATTAACAAATATTCAAAAACTAAAAATCCCATATTTTGATTCAACGACAGAAAATATTCTATCTGAGCTTGAAAAAACGCAAAAAGATTTCTGGAATTTGGATAGAGAGTGTGCAAATTTTTTAAATACATTAATTCAAATCAACAATTCAAAAAACGTGCTTGAAATAGGTACATCAAATGGTTATAGCGGAATATGGATTTTAAAAGCACTTGAAAAAACAAATGGCAATTTCACAACAATAGAATTTTGGGAAAAAAGGCAATCAATCGCAAGAAATAACTTCAAAATTTGTTGTCCAAATTCAAAACCAAAAGCCAAAATCGGTTCTGCTATTGTTGTTTTAGAAGATTTAGAAGAAGAAATAAATAAAGGCAAAATTGAAAAATTCGATTTCGTTTTTATTGACGCTAACAAAAAAGAATACATAGAATATTTTAAAATAATTGACAAAATAACAACAAACAATGCTGTAATTCTTGCAGACAATATTTTGTCACATTATGAAAAAGTTGAAAATTATGTCCAAACGCTATTTAATCACCCAAATTATCAATCACAAATTATTGATATAGGAGCAGGCATGATGTTATCTAAAAAATTATTGTAAGGAGAAATTAATGGATACAACCATAAACACAAAAGCATTCGGCAAAAATGACATTAGAGGAATTTTTCCAACAGAAGTTAATCCAAAAATATTTTATACTGCAGCAAAAGGCTACGTTGCTTTTGTTTTGAATGAATTAGAAAAAAACAATCAAAAAACTTCTTCAAAAGATTTGTTATTTACGGTATGTATGGACGCCAGACTTCATTCTCCTGAATTAAAAAATGCGATAATACAAGGTGTTACATCAACCGGTGCAAATATTTTAGATTTAGGGCTAGCACCCACTCCATTAGGTTATTATAGCGAATATGCAAAAATTCCACCTGAAATCACACAAAACAAAAAGGTCAGAGGGGCTTTAATTGTAACTGCTTCTCACAATCCAAAAGAATACAATGGGCTAAAAATGACCTTCAATCGCCAATCTTTAGGTGAATCTCAAATTAAAGAAGTTAAAAGACTAACTGAAGAAATTGCAGCAAATGACACTTTATATAGACAAGTAATAACCGGTTTTACCAGAAAATACGACATAATAACTTCTTACCAAGACAAATTATATGACATGTTTGGAAAAATCGGAAAATATAGCGATAAAAAAATTAAAATCGTTGTAGACAGTGCAAACGCTACAGGAGGAATTGTAGCTCCGCAGTTGTATAGAGATTTAGGT
>CAKURN010000088.1 GCA_934675695.1 uncultured Candidatus Melainabacteria bacterium
CCTATCATCTCATAAGCAAGAGCCATATTGTACAATGTATCTGCATTGTCAGGAACATATCTCAATACTTCACTGAATTGTTGGATACTTTGAGCGTATTCCATTTCTTTTGTTAATGCAATAGCATAAGCAATTCTAGCTTTTACAAACCCAGGATTAATATTTAGTGCATCGTAAAAACTTTCTTTTGAATTTTTGATTGCACCCATTTCATCATACACACAACCCAAAGCGAAATAGTATTGAGGATTGTTGGGTTTGATTGAAATTGCTCTTTTAAAATGGGCAATAGCGTCTTGGAAGCTTTTTATATAGTAATTACAAGCCCCCAATCTATAATAAACATCGTCGTTTTCTTCGTTGTATTTTAAAGCTTCAAAAAATTTGTCGAATGCCTGTGTATATTCGCCTTTATTGAACAAATCTTGAGCCCAAGAAGAAATCAAATTTGAAATGAAGTTGATTATCATTTCGCCTTGTTCAGGGGGCAATTCTTGCATCAATTTTTTGTACAACTCAACTCCAACTTGATAGTTGCCTGTAATTGCATAAGCACCTGCAAGCGTAAAAGCAAATTCTGTTTCTTTTGGATTTTCGAGTATTAATTTTTTCAACTTATCAATCGCTTCTTTGTATTGCCCGTTTTTTATCATCGCATTACAAAGTTCATTTTGGTGATAGAAGTAATTAGAAGATTTTTCGTCTTCTAAAGAAATTATTTTCTCATAAGTCGCAATTACATCTGGCCACATTTCAAGCGTAACTTGAGCTTGGGCGATTTTTTCCAATATTTCAAAATCATCACCTGCAATTGAAATTACTTTGTTATAATAAAACAAAGAATCTTTCCAATACTTTAATTTAGAAGCCAAATCAGCCAAAATCAGCAACAACTCTATATTTTCAGAATCTGACTGATAAATTTTTCTATATACATCATAGGCTTTTTCATTGTCGTCAATTTTTACATACAAATCTGCAAGCGTGTATTCGAGTTCTTTTCTTCTGTCTTCATCAAGCTCTGCTTCAACGAGCATTTCATACATTTTGGCAGCTTTTTCGTATTCTTGTACACTGTTATACAAAGTAGCCAAAGTTTCGACAGCTTGGACATTTCCGCTATCGTACATCAAAATTTGTTCGTTTAGTTCGATTGCTCTGGATTTTGGGCCGTTTTCGACATAGTATTTAGCTAAAAGTTCTTGAGTTTGCACATCAAAAGGAGCAACAGAAAGAATTGCTTCATAGTGCATTATTGCCATTTGTTCATCATGGAGCTCCATCAACGCTTGGGCTAAAATTCTTCTGATTTCTATATCGCCATAGTTTTTTGTTAGAGCTTTTTGTGCCAATTTTTGCACTTCTTGATATTTGCCTTCTGCAAAAAGTTTTTGGCATTGTTCAAGAGCATCTTCATATTCTGTTGTATCAATTGGTGCTTCTTTAGGTTCTGTAGTATTTACAACATTCGTTACAAATAATGCATAAACCCAAATTATGCAACAAATAAAAATTACTAATCCTATTATTAAAAGAACATTCATGGTAAAATTATACTATTTTATAAAAAAATTAGCAAAACTTTTAGAAAAAATTATCTTAATCCGTCTTTGTCGATTGCAATTATGTATCTATCTATTCCAAGAACATTTGGAAGATCACTATCATTTACATCATAAAATATAGCACCGCAAGTATCGTATTCATTCATAGCTTCTGTTCCATAAGAAGGGTTGTATGTGGTCGTTGTTGTAGAACAATTTCCGTATAATTTTAGTGCAAAAAACGCACCGTTTTTCAATTTCAGATTGCCACTATAACCGCTATAAGTAGAAGAAGCACTGCTTCTAGAGCGTTTTAGGGTTTTTTTGTATAGTTCTACTAATTTGCTTGTTGCACCTTCGTCTGTCAAATCAAAAACGCTGCTTTTATCTACTGTGTATAATTTTGATAAATCAGATTGTTTTGAATATCTTCTGGATAAATCCAATGTTGCAACGGACAACTGGCTATAGACTAATTTTCCTGCTTTGTAATAAGCGTCTTCTTTAATTTTTCCGGCATTTAAACTTTTTATAAGAAAAAAAGCCAATACACCGCCGAGTAAAAGAACGATAGAGGCTTCTGCTAATGTATAGGCTTTTTGTTTCATATTCTATTAACCCCCAACGATACCGTTAATATCTAGAGGTATTGTGTATCTGTCTTTACCTAAAACATTCGGTTCATCGCCACCATTTATATCCAAATACAACATACCATAAGGACCAGCAGCATTTGTAGAACTCGTTTCTCCGGGAATCCAAGTTGTTGTAGAACTAACAGACCCGGACAATACTCCTAAACAAGCACCATTTTTTAGATACATTACAGTTCCATTGTTACAGTGAGAACTTGCACTACCTGTTCTTGCAGTTGACATATATAGTTTCAAATCATTAACAAAGTTCGCACCTTGGTTTGTGGATGCCATTGAAAAATTAGTTGATGAAGTGTTATATGTGTATATAATGTCCATTTTGTTGTAAGGAGCTTTGTCTGTTAAAACTTGCATTATCGCTGTATCAATTTCACCATAAATTGTTTTTGCTAAAACCTGATAACCTTTGTCTTTAAATTGAGCAGGTTTAATAACAGTAATCTGAACAGCAGCAATAATTCCTAAGATTGTCATAACAAGCACTGCTTCTGCCATAGTAAACGCTTTAATTTTTTTCATTATGTTTGTTTTTCCTTTTTGACTATTATTTAACTATTTTTATATTAATTTTGTTTAAATTCGATATTATTAACCGCCTTTAATTCCATTAATATCAAGCGGAATTGTATATTGGTCTTTTCCAATTACATTTGGCTCATCAGCACCATTTATGTCTAAATACAACATTCCATACTCACCCTTTGAAGTAGTATTTCCTGTTTCTCCGGGAATTCTTGTAACAGAATCTGTTGTAACTGCTGATTTTACTCCCAAACAAGCACCGTTTTTCAAGTGCATAACAGACGCATTACCTGTAGTGCAGTGAGAACTGTTAGAGCCTGCTCTAGATGTTGCTAAATACAACTTCAACACCCCAACAAAACTTGCTTCTGTACCTGCAGTACCTGTATTAAACAAAGTATTACTTGTATTGTAAATATTGTTCATTTGGTTGTAAGGAGCTCTATCGGTTAAAACTTGCATTATCGCTGTATCAATTTCACCATAAATTGTTTTTGCTAAAACTTGATAACCTTTGTCTTTAAATTGAGCAGGTTTAATAACAGTGATTTGAACGGCAGCGATAATCCCTAATATTGTCATAACCAACACTGCTTCTGCCATAGTAAACGCTTTAAATTTTTTCATTATGTTTGCTTTTCCTTTTTTAGTCATTGCTATATTTAATTCCTCTAACGTCAATCGGGATAACAAACTGGTCAGAGCCTAATTTGTTAGGGCTTTTTTCTCCATTAACGTCAACAAAAATTGAAGCACAAATGTTGTTTATTGTAGATGTTTCTCTATAGTTTGGCGGTATTGATTTTGTTTCTGAAGAAGTACAATTGCCATAGAATTTGAATCCCAAAAGCTCTCCGTCTTGCATAAAAAAGAAATTAGAATACAAATCAGTCAACTTTCCAAGAGAAGTTTTTTTGTAATTAATCAAATTGCCTTTAAAATATTCATCATTCAAATTGACCGGAAGTGCGTTTACAACAAGGTGTTTTTTGAATTTTTTGACTATTCTTGTTGCATTTTTTGTTTCTGTAATCGAAAATTTTCCACTTTCATCAAACATGCCAGTTAAATCATCAGAAGAAGAATCTTCAACAAGTATCATCGTCAATGCTTGCCCTATAACAGAAACAGCTTTTTCGGCTTTTGTATCAAAACCTTTTTGTTGAGGGTTGTATGTTTGCATAGATTGAAGACAAATCGCTCCAATAACGCCCAAAATAACCAACACCAATAGGGCTTCTGCCATAGTAAATCCTAATTTTTTATTATTTTTCAACATAACACCTCAATTATACTTGAGTTCTACCGATTTTCAATCTTATTTCATTTATTTGGACTATATTAAAATACGTTGTTCATTTCAACAAATTCTATCGCATCTTCTATAGTGTCAAAAGTCTGTATCGCATCGGTCAAAAATACGTTTTCCAGAGCATTTTTGATATCATCACAAGGTTTTACTATTGCAAAAATACCTTCTTTAACAGAAGTTGCTTTATACACTTCTGCAAAAAGTCTGGAGTAGCTTTCTGTGAAGATTTTTATATGTTCTAAATTGAAAATTATGTTGTTTTTTCCACTAAGAACATTTGCGTTTACTTCTTGAATTATTTTGTCAACGTATTTTTCGTTGTTAATTTTGTATATTGTCATAACGCAGATATTTTCGTTAACGTAGTATTTTACATATTCTTCGTTTGTGATTTTGTTTGAAACACTGGTTATGAATTTTAGTATATTTTCGTGCCATTGTGGAGATTTTGGCACAAATTCGTCTATTTCAAGTTTGTATGCTTCTTGAACAATTTGTGGATTGTCTGTTCCTGATATAGCAATGATTTTGAAATCTCTGTTTTCTTCGTTTCTGATTCTGTTTGCTTCTTTAATCAAATCAAAACCGTCTTGATAATCAGGCAAATATAAATCCAAAACCAAAAAGTCGAAAGATTTTTTCTTAAATTCAGCAATAGCTTCTTCTTTGCTTCTTGCTACATATACGTTCATACCTATTTTTTTAAGCATTGTAGACAATTGAAATATAGACAATTCCGTATCATCAACAATCAACACACTCGTTACTTCTGCAGTAAAAAAACTCATTGGAAAACTAAAGTAGTTTAGTTTTCTTTCTATCGCAATCAAAGCCCTTGAAACTAGGTCTTTCGGGTCTTCTTGAGTATCGGCTGCAACTTCAATCTCTGACAGTTTTAATAAATCGTCAAATTGTTCTTTTGTAATAGCAAATTCGTTTTCCATAATCTGATTATACAATAATTTTTTAAAATTACTAGATTTTTTTGTTTTGTTTATAAATATTTTTAGGAATTTCATTTTTTTATATTAAATTTTGTAACAAAATTTCTTTTTGCGTGCAATTTCTATCTCAAAAAATACTTTTATATATTGTATAGAATTATTTTAAAGAGTTTACAAAATATGGCAATCGACAACACAAAATTAGGTTATTTGAGTCAACAATATGCTCAACAAATAAATCCGTCAAATCCTTTTTCAAGAGGTATTTCATCTCCAACAACAGGTGTTGGTTCAGGTCAAGTGCTCACACCATACGACAAGGATATGGCAGATTTTCGCAAATATTTACCCCAAAACAACGGTTCTGGCGATTTGAATCCTTTTAGTGTAAATAGCGAACAAGGTCAAAATTTATATATTAAAGAAGGTGCAACAAATACCCAAAATACGTACCAACCTGAAGAAAACTTTCAAACTAGAGGCAACAACGTATTAAACGGTCAATTCGGCGGTGATACTATCGCAGCAATGGAATATTTGAATCAACTGGAATTAGCGTAAAAAGAATTTAAAATAAAAAATAAAAAGGCAGGTTTACTTTTTTGAAACTGCCTTTTTTATCGTGTTTATAAATGTTTTAGTCTAGCTAAAAGTATCGAAAGATTTTTCTATATTGTCATTTATGACTTTTTCAACAGAATCCATTTCTGTTTTTATAGCATCTCTTTTTGTTTCTAATTCATCCATTGTCATTTGAAGTTTTTTGTCTGTGAGTTCCAATTCTTTAGAAACTTTTTCGTATTTGGCTTCTGCTTCAGCATCGTCAGATTCGTCCAGTTTTTCTGTCAATGCACCGCTTGCAATGGTTGACCAATTTTGTGGAATTAGTTGTCCTTCTGTATCGGCTGCTGTAGATATTGTTGCAAAAGAATATATTCCATCTTTTATTGCATTTTGGAAAGAATCAACATCATTTAAGTCATCGCCAAATATAAAATTCTTTCTTATGTCGCTTGTTTCGTCAGAATCTTTGTATTGAGAATTTTGTATCATTTCTTCTCTTGCAACTTCATCTTTTGCAACGATTACAAAATTGCTCGTGTCGAATTTTTGTTTTGCATAGTATTGTTCTTCTACTCCATCGTCATTTGTTTTTGAAACAACACTATAATCTGAATAATCGGTATTTTCATCAGCATCAGCTACTTTTACATAAGTCGTGTTTTTTTCGATGATATCTTCCATATCACTGATACTATTTACGACGATTTTTCCGGAAGTCGATACCAAAAAAATCTGTTGTTGAGAAGAAGTAAGTCCTTCTTGTTGTTGGTTCATGTAGTTT
>CAKURN010000089.1 GCA_934675695.1 uncultured Candidatus Melainabacteria bacterium
ATTTTGATGGACGTAATAAGGATTCAAGCACCTGACTGTTATCATTGTCCTTTTAATAAAAATAGAGATAATTGTAACTGCGAATGTTTTTGTGATGCTGAAAAACAATTTGAAAAATATGGAAAAATAACTGCTTCTATTTTAGTTGAGCCGTTATTACAAGGTTCAGCCGGCATGAAAATATATCCTGCTTTGTACCTTAAAAAACTCAGAGATATATGCGACAAATACGATGTACATTTGATTGCAGATGAAATCGCAACAGGTTTTTATAGAACGGGAAAAATGTTTGCATTTAACCATGCAAATGTTTCACCTGATATTATGTGTCTGTCAAAAGGCTTAACAGGCGGCTATATGCCAATGGCTTGCGTTGTTACAACGGATAAAATTTATCAGGCATTTTATGATGATTATTCTAAAGGCAAAGCCTTTATGCATTCACACACATATTCAGGCAATCCCTTGGGTGCAAGTTGTGCTTTAGCAGTACTAGATATATTTAAAGAAGGTAAAATCCAAAAACAGCTGGAGAGAACAACGCCTTATTTTAACAATCTGATAAAAGAAGAATTTTTAAATTTGGATAATGTAGGAGAAGTCCGCTCTATCGGCTTGATTAATGCAATTGAATTAGTAAAAGACAAAAAAAACAAAATACACTTCGATTCAAAAATTCGACTAGGATATCAAATTTATAAAAAAGCACTTAAAAAAGGTGTACTATTAAGACCATTAGGAGATATTATTTATTTTAATCCACCATTGATAATTGAAGAAGATGATATGAATTTTGTTGTCAAAGTAGCAAAAGAATGTGCAATAGAAGCTCTTGAGGAATTTAAATAACTAAATTAATACTACTACCTGTGTGGTTTTCGTTTTGTTCGATTAAATCATCAAACACACATCTTCCCAGTACTGCAATATTTCCGTCTTCCGGCATAAAACCGCATTGCGAAAAATAAAAATCTCTAGTCGATTTTACATTTCTGTATTCCAGATAAATTTCATCTTTGTTTTCTTCTTTTGCTAATTTTGCAAGAAAAGAAAGCATTGTTTCGCCGGCGTATTTGTATAATCTTTCTCTACCTGAATCTTTAGCATACTTTGGAGCAGTTTCCAAAAAATTTATTAATAAACCATTTTCATTGTTATATGTATCGGCAAAATTAATTATTTCATCACCTGCTTCTATAACATAGTAATTAGAATAATTGTAGTCACGTTTAAAGAAATGCACGATTTCTTTTGTATAATGAGCATCTTGCCATTCAGATGTTGTTAGTTTCTTTTTTAATTCATCAGCGTCAGATTTTTCATTCATGTGATAAATTTCTACTGGTTGCGGATTGTATTTGGTGCCAACATGAGCAGTTGCTACTAATTTTTTTTGAAAATTTAAGTTATTTGTTGAATTTATTTGCATGGTGAAAATACAAAACACATAAAAAATTTTTTTTGCTAAAATTCAATAAGTTCTTTATAAGCTTTTATTGCATAATAGTCAGACATGCCTGAAATATAGTCTATTATTGCTTGTTTATAATCCATTCTATCTTCTATGTTATAAATTAATGAATTTCTGTATTTTCTCATTCTGTGAGTTTTTTCATCTATGTTAGAGTATTTAATCAGCCAATCTGCAAAATCCATTGTTAGTGTTGGGTAGAATTTTTGGTATTTTGATAATTTTTTGATTGTATTAAAATCATCATAATATTCAAGTAAAAAGTCAAAAATCGCATTTATAACAAGGGTTGCATAATTCATAAATGGTTTAAAACGAGGATTAGAGTAGATTTTTTTGTAGTTGAATTTTTTTATTTTGTTCATCATGTCGTAATATTCAGGTGAAAAATTCAATCCAACCTCAGGGTTAGAATTTCTACACAAATTTGTAATAAATTCATGGATTAAAGAAGAAGTATTAACGTCTTTAAATTTGATTTTTTTCTTCATTACTTCTTGAGCCAGTTGTTTCAATGTCAACATATCTTCTTTATCGAAAAATTTGTAATTATAAGCATCTTCTATATCTCGACCCAAATATGCAATTTTATCAGAGATTTTAACTACACAACCTTCATAAGTATATGGCATGCATTTGCCTTTTTCGATTTCATTTAAGTCAAAATATTCATCTCTGGGTTTTATAGAGTTTTCATTCACTTCGCCACAATGACAGACGATACCATCACGAACAGCATAAGTCAAATTAAGATTTTCTTTAAAACCGCTATAATTAGGCAAAGTTTCAATCAAATCAACAAATCTTAGTGAATTTTTTTCATGCCAGAAAGTCTTTTTAAAATCATTTTTCTCCATTATTTTTTCAATGATTCTTTCACCATGATGACCAAAAGGACTATGTCCCAAATCATGCCCCAATGCAATTGCTTCCGCTAAAGATACATTAAGCCCTAGTGCTTTAGAAATCGTTTTTGAAATGCTTGCAACATGCCCGACATGTTCTATTCTTGTGCAAACATGGTCATTATTCGTCGCAAAAAACACTTGTGTCTTGTGTTTCAGTCTTCTATATGCATTTGAATGAAGAATCCTTGTTGCATCTCTATCAAAAGGAGAACGAATATCATAGGGTTTGTGAGATAGTGGAGAAAGTCTCGTTTGAGCTTTTATCCATTTTGGATTGTTTTCATCCATTTTAAATTTTTTGAATAAATTTTGATTAAGTTCTTGCATTTAATACCCTCTTTTAAAGAGAATAGCACAAAAATAAAGGACTATAAAACAAAAGCGAAAAATTGTACATAATTTCAATGATTTTTTAAAATTTCAAGATAAAGAAAGTAAAAATATGGTAGGATAATTGTATGTCGAAAGAACAAGTAATTACTATAATAGTCATAATATATATAATCATACATTCGATTTTTATAGAGCCTAATTCAATTCAAGTGACAAAGTATGAGATAGAAGATTCTAGTCTTTCGGGCGTAAAATTGGTGTTTTTTACAGATTTACACATAAGCAGAAATGAATACAAACGCCTTGATAAAGTAGTTAAACTAATCAACGAGCAAAAACCCGATTTCGTAATATCAGGCGGCGATTATGCACCCAGTAAAAATTACAAAGAAATGATGGATGCAAATACAATGGCTCAAAAAATTTCTCTTATAGATGCTCCTGTTTATAGTGTTTTAGGGGAATACGATTGGTATGCCGATGGACGAGATATAGCAAGGAATTTGCAAAAAAACGGTATAAAGGTTCTTGAGAACAATTCAATAAAAGCACCGGCAAAAAGAAAATATATTAGTATAGTAGGTTATGCAGATGCAACAGAACGCACGATAAAAGCTGCAAAAGCAGCTAGAGGAACGACAAAACCTCGAATACTCGTTACGCACAATCCGGACGTCTACTACAACGTAATTGAAGATTACAACTTGATTTTAGCCGGTCATACCCATGGCGGGCAAATTATTATTCCTTTTACTCCGCCTCTGTTTTCTTCATCTAAATATAAATTTAACAAAGGTGTCATAAAACCGGGGCAAAATACGATGATTGTGTCAAAAGGACTGGGTACTACAGGGATTAAAGCCAGATTTAATTGCAAACCGGAAATAGTTGTTGTAACTTTTGTTAAAAATTCCTCAAAATTTAAAAATTAAAATTGACACTTCACATTTAAAAAATATAATTTTTATAATAACGGTGGGGAAATTTAATGTATATTTTTTTGGTTGTATTTGGTATCGTGTTTTTATTTTTAGATTTATACAAAAAAAATTCGCTTTTTCTTGTCATTTCGATGTCATTTTTGTTTAGTGCAACAATTTTACACAAATTTCCAACAAAGCCTTATTTGAGTTTGGTTTTGTTTCCTGTTTTTCTTGTCACATTTTATTTTTTGGTTAACTTAGCAATGAAATCAGAAAAAGAAACGAAAACAAAAGAGGCTTCTTTAAAAGATTACATAGGAAAAACCGCTATCGTTACAAAAGACATAGGAAAAACTCTTTCAATAGATGGAATAGGACAGATTTCTTTTAATCAGCATTTTTGGAAAGCAAAAAACATAACAGACAAAGAAATAAAAAAAGGTACAGAAGTAGAAATAGTATCAAAAGAAAATTCAATAATGAATGTTAAGGTAAAAGTATGACAAACATAATACAAAAAACAAACAAAAGACTTTTAGTTGTAGATGATGACAAGCAAATAAGAGAATTGTTGGTATTTGATATCGAATCCAGTGGATACAATGTTGATTTTGCAACAGATGGTATGGAAGGACTGAAAAAAGCTCTTGAAAACAACTATGATTTGATTTTGCTCGATGTAATGATGCCAAAAATGAATGGTTACGATGTATGTAAAAATATCAGAATAGCAAAACCCGATACACCGATTTTAATGCTTACTGCTAAAGGTTCTATAGAAGATAAAACCGTAGGTTTTGACTGTGGAGCAGATGATTATTTAATAAAACCGTTTGAAATCCAAGAAGTCCTATTAAGAATAAGAGCTTTATTAAGACGTGGCAACAATAACGCTACAACTAAAAATACAAAAGAAATTTTAAGAGTAGGAGATATAGAAATCCTACCCGACAGTCTGGAAGTTATGATTTTAGATAAAAAAATCAAGCTTACACCAACAGAATTTGAGATTCTTTATTGTTTGATGCAACATTTAAATCAGCCTGTTAGCTTAGCTACTTTATTAGATGAAGTTTGGGGATATGATAGCAGCGTTAGAATGGTAAGAGTCCATGTTGGAGGCTTGAGGCAAAAAATCGAACAAGATACAAGAAATCCAAAATATCTTCACACTGTTGTAAATGTAGGATACAAATTGACTCCTTTTGGAAAACTGGAAGAATGCTAAAAAGATTAAAAATAGTTGAACAAATAATAATAGTGCTCACTCTTGCGATATTAATTCCTTTTATTACGATTGGGATTATTATATCTAATATTTCTCAACAGTCAGTAAGAAGTGAACTTCAAAATACAACATATTTAATAGCACATTTTATTGGTGATTCATTTGAAAAATATGTTGATTTGTCACAATCACAATTGAATCAAATGGCATCAGGCTTCAATTATATTCCAAATACAATGGATAAAGTACGTTATTTTGATGAAATCGAAACTAAAACAAAATTGTTTAAAAATGTCGATGTTGTAGAAAAAGAAAAACTTCCAAAAGAAAAATACCATTTTGAAAACGACAAAATGACTTTGTATTCTCAAATAGACAAAAAATACTATTTGGTTGCTGAAATAAATATCAATGTATTAGGAAAAATTCTAAACGAAGACATTTTAAAAGGTAGAGATGTTTATATTCTCGACAACAAAACAAAATCCATTCTATCAACCAACACAGAAAATATTCAAAACAAAAACGTCTTAAAAGACTTTGATTTAGACAACAAAGAAGAAATAGGTTTCTTTGGCAAAAAGAAAAATGTTCCAAAAGCTTATTACAAGCTGGAAAACCCTGATTGGACAATTATCGTTGATACAACAAAAGAAGTAAGTGCAAACACAATTACAAAAGCACGCTACAGAATCATTCTTTCGCTTTGTTTTGCGGCATTGTTTATTATTCTTGTTGTAAGTTTGTATACATATTATCTTTATATCAATATCAGACAATTATTTAAAGGCATTACAGCAGTTTCTAAAGGAAATTATGACAAAAAAATTCACTTAATAAAAAGCGTTTTTACGCCCCATGAAACTGTATTTATCGCAAAAGAATTCAATTATATGGCAAACAAAATAAAAATCTCTTACAAAGATTTAAAAGAAAAAAATAAAGAATTGCAAAAACTCAATGAATTTAGAGAAAATTTAGTAAATGCAACAAGCCATGAATTTAGGACGCCTTTAACTTCTATTATTGGTTATAGTTCCAGATTATTAAGAAAAGATATCGAACTTGATGAAGAAACAAAAACAAAATCACTTCAAATAATAAAACAACAAGCTCAACGCTTATCAAATATGGTAGAAGATTTGCTTGTTATACCTGAATTGGAAAGCTATAGCTTAAAATTCAACATACAAGAAACAGACCTCGGAGATTCTATTAATCGAGCTATAGAATATTTAGCAACAAAAAATGAAAAAATAGATAAAGTAAATCGCGTAAGAATAACAAAAAATGAAGCTGGAC
>CAKURN010000090.1 GCA_934675695.1 uncultured Candidatus Melainabacteria bacterium
CCAAATTCTTGCAATCAAAAATTTAGTTGCATATTCAGTTCCAAGGCTCACAAACGATAGAGTATTCATTACAGACCAGTTTGGAAATGTGTTGTCTGAAGACGTTTCAAAAAATTCTTCTGATATGCAAACTTATAGAACAAATTTTGAAAAAGAAGCAGCCAAAAAAATCAAAGACACCCTAGAAACCATAATGGGAAAAGATAACGTATCAGTACAAGTTTCGACTGTTATGGATTTTAACCAAACACGCTCAACAATCGAAAGCTACACCCCGTCAAAAGGTTCAGAAAACGGGGTCATAATGACTCAACAAGGTGAAAAAGAAATATATTCAAAACCTCAAGACCTTCCATCAAATGCAAAAAATCAAGATGCGAATTTGGCAAACCAACCTGAACCTACCCAAGCACAAATTCTTGCTCAAAATCAAATGAATAATATTGCAAATGAGCAAAACCAAAACCCAACTCTAAACACTCAACAAGCAGCAAGTACAGCACAAAATGTAGTCGAGTTGCCACTCAATGAAACACCTGCAAAGACTGTAAACTATGTAGGTACAAGAACCGGCGACAACGAAGAAGATGCTAGAAAACTAAGCTACGAAAAAGAAAAACAAGCAACGACTTATGCAGTTACAAAAGAAATAAAACAAGTAGTATATGCCCCCGGTTCTGTCGTTAAAATGAGTGTTGCCGTTGCTGTAAACAAAATTTTAACAGACAACGAAAAAAAAGAAATAGAAAATCTGGTCATTGCAGCAGCAGGCATGGATTCCAGTCGAGGTGACGTCGTTAATGTTTCTAGTCTAAAATTTACCGGTATTGATTTAGATGAAGAATTGAAACAAAGCAAACTCGAACAAAAAGAATTTACAATGGAAGTTTTGACTTTTATATTCAAAAATGTAGCACCTGTGTTTATAATATTGTTACTCGGACTTCTTGCTTTGTATAATTTTGGTAATGTATTTAAAGAACCAAAACCGGAAGTTCAAGAAGAAAACGAAAACGAAGAAGAAGCACAACTTCCGACTTATGACCCATATTTAATGCTTCAACAAAACAACACAAATTCTGATGATTTTTATAATCAAGATATGCAATTTGCGTCAGCTCTAGATAAAAAGAAAAATGATATAATAAATATGATTTTAGAAAACCCTGAAGAAGCAGGCAGAGTAATAACTTCATACTTAAAAGAATAAGAAAGAAAACAACAACATAATGGCAAAAATCCGTTTAGAACAAATGACATCTACCCAAAAAGTCGCAGCACTGTTGATTACGCTGGGACCTACTACTGCTTCTGAAATTATGAAAAATATTACAGATGACAATATATTAGAACAAATCACAATAGAAATTACAGGTTTATCCAAACTTCCACAAGAAATCATAGAAGCCGTTGTTGACGAATTTCACACAGTTTTTCAGGCTTCTTCCATGCTTTCATCAGGCGGTATGGCTTATGCAAAAGAGTTGCTTGAGCGTGCTTATGGTTCGGCAGAAGCTGACAATATCTTGAATAGATTGGTTACAATACTAAATTCTAACCCATTTCAATTCTTAAATGAAGCTGACCCCGTTCAATTGGCTACATCGTTCCAAAACGAAACACCGCAGTTGATTGCACTTATTTTGGCTTATTTAAAACCTGAACAATCGGCAAAAATCCTAAACTGCTTTCCCCCCGGTATTCAGCATAAAGTTTCATTAAAAATTGCACAAATGGGAACAACAAATCCTGAAATCTTATCAGAACTGGAAAAAGTCGTTGAATCAAAATTTTCTAACGTTGTTGCTTCAGACTTTACAAAAGCAGGCGGAACAAAGGCTCTTGCGGATATTTTGAACAGTTCAGACAGGTCTACAGAAAAAAATGTAATCGAAATGATGGAAATGGAAACGCCTGAGCTTGCTGAAAATGTAAGAAATTTGATGTTCGTATTTGAAGATATTGTTCTATTAGATGATTCTTCTATCCAAAGAATGCTTAGAGAAGTGGATTCAAAGGATTTGGCAACTTCTTTAAAAGGTGCAAGAGAAGACGTAAAACAAAAAATCTTGAAAAACATGTCAGAACGTGCTCAAGGCATTTTGTTGGAAGATATAGAATATATGGGACCTGTTAGAGCAAAAGAAGTTCAAAAAGTTCAATCAAAAATAGTAAGCATAATAAAAGCCTTAGAAGCAGCAGGCGAAGTAACAATTTCTCGCAACAATCAAGAGGACGAATTAATTGAGTAAAATTAAAAAAGACAAAATTAATTTTCTAAAAGATGATTATGTAATAGAAATAGGCGAAAAAAAGCACACTGTTCTTGAAACTTTTCAAGAAGAATTTTCTCAAGCAGAGGCTGATTTATATAGAACAGAAATAGAAAAAGCAAAAGTAAAAGCCCAAAAAATACTGGAAGATGCTGAAATAGAGAGCCAAAAAATGCTAGATGAAGCAAAACTTTCAAGCAACAAAACTCTAGACGAAGCAAAATCAGAAGCAAAAAAAATAATAGAAAACGCAACTGTTGAAGCAACTGAAAATGCCAAAGAAAAAGCTCAAGAAATAATTTCTAATGCTCAAACAGAAAAAGACGAATTGATTAATTTGTCAAAAGAAGAAATAGAAAAACAAAGAATAGAAACCATAAACAACGCCTACAAAGAAGGTTACGAAGACGGTCACAAAAAGCTTCTTGAGGAATTAGAAGAAAAAATAAAATTCTTCGACGATTTTTGTGCTTCTCAATATCAAATAGAACAAAATATCCTAAAAGCCGCATCAAATGACATTTTGGGTATAATTACAGCAATAAGCAGAAAAATTTTATTTAAAGAAATAGATGGAGAAGTTTTGGAAAAAATTATCAAAAATTCTATTTCATTGCTTGAAAACAAAGACAACATAAACATAATTTTGAGCGAAAAATACGCAAAAATACTCTATGAATTTCAAAAAAAATCTCTAAACGAAGAAATCGACTTTGATTTTCAAAATTTCAAACAGTACCAAAACTTCAATATTTCATACAATTCAGAATACGACGATGATACAATCATTGTTGAAAATATAAAAGAAAGACTGGACGCTTCTATCGCTTCTCAAATAGAAATAATAATCAGAGAAATAGAAGAAAAAACTCAAAAAAACAAACTCGAAATAGAAGAATACAAACAAATCCATGAAATTGACTGAACTAAATAACTTAATAAACGAAACAAAAACCATCACAAAAGTAGGAAGAATAATAGAAATAATAGGGCTTACGATTGTGGCAGATGGGCCTGTTTCTTCTATTGGGGATTTGTGTTATATCATACAAGACGGTAACAAAGACGTAATCAGTTGCGAAGTCGTGGGTTTTAGAAAAGATTGTATTTTATTAATGCCTCTAGGTTCAATCGATGGGCTAAAAGCAGGTGCAAAAGTAATAAATACAGGTTCAGTAATGAAAGTTAAAGTTTCACCGACTCTATTAGGTAGAGTGCTTGATGGTTTGGGTAATCCCATAGATGGCAAAGGCGAAATCATTGCAGACGATTATTATCCGACTAATGCAAAAATCATAAACCCAATGGATAGAAAACCGATTGATGAAGTTTTGTCACTTGGGCTTCGTGCGATAGATGGCTTAAATACAATTGGAAAAGGTCAAAGAATAGGGATTTTTGCAGGTTCCGGTGTTGGAAAATCTACAACGCTTGCAATGATTGCAAAAAACACTTCTGCAGATATTAATGTAATAGCACTCATTGGCGAACGTGGCAGAGAAGTAAGAGAATTTATCGAAAACACAATGGGTTATGAAGGTATGAAAAGGTCTATTGTTGTTTGTGCAACATCAGAACAGCCTGCACTCGTTAAAATAAAGGCTTCTTTTGTTGCTTGTGCTATTGCTGAATATTTTAGGGACAAAGGCAAAAACGTTCTTTTTATGCTGGATAGTGTCACTCGTATCGCCCTAGCACAAAGAGAAGTCGGGCTTGCTGTTGGAGAACCTCCTGCAACTCGTGGCTATACGCCTTCTGTTTTTGCACTTTTGCCAAAATTTTTAGAAAGAGCAGGTGCGAACAAATTCGGCACAATTACGGGTTTGTATACGGTTTTGGTTGAAGGTGACGATATGAATGAACCGATAGCTGATACTGCAAGAAGTATTTTAGATGGTCACATTGTTTTATCTCGTGCTTTGGCTCACAAAAATCACTACCCTGCAATTGACGTTTTGGCGAGCATTTCTCGTGTTATGAACAATATTGTTGATAATGAACAAAAAGCTGCTGCCGGAAAAATCAGAAATTTGATGGCAAATTATGCAAAAAACGAAGATTTGATTAATATCGGAGCTTATGTAAAAGGAACAGACCCTAACACAGATATGGCGATTTCAATGCATGACAAAATAGAAGAATATCTTATACAAAAAGCAGATGACAAATCAGATTACGACTTGTCAAGGCAAAAATTGATTGAGCTTGCTCAAAATTAAACCGCAAAAGATTTTTTCTCTTGCGGTTTTATTTTGTTATTGTGCAATTGCACCGAAATTCGCTTGTGAAACGTTTCTTTGGTATTTTGATAAATAACCTTTTGGAACTTCGTTTATGTATGGAGTGAAGTTTTTCTTCCTTTTTTCAAATTCTTCTTCAGAGATTTTTAAATCTATTGTTCTTTTGTTTATGTTTATTTCTATAATATCTCCATCTTCAATCAAACCGATAGGCCCGCCAATACTAGCTTCAGGAGTGATATGTCCGATACATAAACCTCTCGTTCCGCCTGAAAATCTTCCATCAGTAATTAAAGCACATTTTTTTCCTAATCCTTTTCCAACAAGCAAAGAAGTAGGAGCGAGCATTTCTCTCATACCGGGGCCGCCTTTTGGACCTTCGTACCTGATTACAACGACATCACCTGCAACAACGACATCGTTTTCAATTGCACGCATTGCATCTTCTTCGTGATTAAATACTTTTGCAACACCCGAAAATTCAAACACGTCTTTATCTACACCTGAGATTTTGACAACTGCACCATCAGGCGCTAAATTTCCATACAATATAGCAAGCCCCGGGTTGTTTGTAATAGGATTGTCTAAAGGTTTAATTACATTAGAATCAACCCAAGCTTTTTGTGCAATTTCAGCAACAGACATTTCTAAAACGTTTTTTGTGTTTTTAAATTCGGGAGTTTTTTCATACAATGTCTTAAACACTCCTGATATTCCGCCTGCATTGTCTAAATCAGTCATAGTAAGGGTACTTGAGGGGTCAAGTTTTATTATTTGAGGAATTTTTTTGCTCAATTCTTCAAAATCAGCCAAACTCAATTCAATATCGGCACTTTTTGCAATAGCAAGCAAATGCAAGATAGAATTTGTTGAGCCGCCTAAAGCCAAATCTACAACGATTGCGTTTCTTATGGAATCTTTCGTTACAACATCACGAGGCAAAGTGTTTTTGCGTACTATATCGCAAATTGCAAACCCTGAATCAAAGGCTATTCTTCTTTTTTTAGAAGAAACCGCACTCGCTGTCGCACACCCGGGTAAACTCATTCCCATTACTTCTGTTAAACAAGCTAAAGTGTTTGCTGTATATAAACCCTGACAAGAACCAAAAGTCGGACAAGCATAGTGAACCATTTCGTCTAGTTTTTCTTCAGAAATTTCGCCTATTCTGTATCTTCCAACGGCTTCTGATGAACCTCTTATAAATGTCAAAGTTTCACCTTTGCAGCTTCCTTCTAAAGAAGGTCCTGCAGTTACAATAATCGCCGGAATATTTAATCTTAAAACCGCAATCAACATTCCAGGGGTAATTTTGTCACAGTTGGTTAATAGTACCAAACCATCTAATTGATGGGCAGAAGCAACTGTTTCTACGCAATCTGCAATCAAATCACGAGAAGGCAAACTATACCTCATACCACAATGACCCATTGCAAGCCCGTCGCACACCGCAGGAACACCAAAGATAAAAGCTTGACCGCCGTTAGAATGAATACCTTTTTCGATTTGTCTTTCTAAATCTCTCATGCCTGCATGCCCCGGAACTAAATCCGTAAACGAGCTTGCAATCCCTATGAACGGTTTATCGATGTTTTTATCAGAGAGTCCGCCTGCATACAACAATGCTC
>CAKURN010000091.1 GCA_934675695.1 uncultured Candidatus Melainabacteria bacterium
ATACATACCCCAAAACAATCAATATTGTTCCTGTTGTCATAAGAATAGAGCTGTGGAGTTTTTTAGTCATTTTTCCATTTAACAATGCCATTAGCATAAACATAAAAGAAAACGGCAAAATCAAAACTGCAGTCATAAATGGAGTTTCATTTAAGACTTCTTGAGTATAAAAAGGAAACAATAAAGCGTTTGTAAACAGTGCAAAATATGCAACCAAAAGTGCAAAATTTCCATAAGTAAATACTTTTGACTTAAACAATTCAAAATTTATTACAGGATATGATATTTTCTTTTCTTGTATAAAAAACAAAATAGAAAAAACAACAAAAATAAAAGCTAATATTAATATTCTGTCACTTCCCCAACCCCAGGCATGACCTTTTGAAATAATAAGAAGCATAGATAATATAGCAATCAATTGCAAAACCATACCCAAATAATCAAACTTAAATTCAGACTTGTGGACGATTTCCGGTATGAATTTTTTTGAATAATAAGCCCCAATAAGCCCAATTATTATACTTGGAACAAAAATCGCTCTCCATGATACATAATGCATCAAAAACCCGCCTACCATAGGTCCGCTCATGCCTGCAAGTGCCATCAGTGCTGTCGAAAATCCTAGAGCTTTTGCTCTTTTGTTGCCTTTGAATATAGAAGAAATTATTGCATAATTATTTGACAAAAGTATACTAGCACCTGTCGCTTGAACAATTCTTGATAAAATCAAAGTAATCAAATTAAACGACAAAGTATTTAAAAACGCACCCAAAGCAAAAATCAAATACCCTAGTGCATATAAATTTCTTCTTGAAATCAAATCATTCAATTTGCCAAACAAAGTCAAAAAAGTAGACAATATCAAAATATATGCAGTTACCGCCCACTGTGCATGAGCTATATCATTATGGAAATTGTTCGCTATTTCATAAAGAGCAACATTAACGGTATTTGAATCCATCATAGCCAAAAAACCGCCTATCGCACTAACCGTAAAAATTATCCATTTTAATTTGTGAATTGCTTCATTATACATAATTAAACGCCTCATCTATTATAAATAAGAATATAACACTTTAATTTTAGCTTGCAATAATTTAATAGACATGGGTTTTTGAAAATGTTAATATAAAACAAAAACAAAGGGAAAATTATGCTGAATGAAAAGATATTTGAATTATACCAATCAATAAAGCCTGAAACTTTTAAAAAGATAATTCCTATTATTGATTTTTTCAGAAAAATAAACAAAAAACCACCTATTCCATTAAAAGAAAAAATGGCAGAAATTGATTTTCCCGACTTTTCAAAAGACAGAGTAATAATGCTCCATGGGGTATCTGTTGGAGAAATTTTGTCTTTAGAAAATTTAATCAAAAAAATCAAAGAAGATTTTAAAAACACAAAACTCGTAATAACAACAGGAACTTTGACAGGACAAGAATTAGCAAACAAAAAATACGGACAAATCGCCGATTTTATTACTTATTTTCCATTAGATGTCTACAAAGTCTGTGAAAAATTTTTAGAAAACATTAACCCGTCTGTAGTTTTGATAGCAGAAACAGAATTGTGGCCAAATTTTTCTTTTTGTTGTCGTCAAAAAAATATTCCACTATATATTATTAATGGTAGAATTTCAGACCATTCATATCCTTCTTACTTAAAAATAAAAAAATTCTTCGGTTTTGTTTTAGACAATTATTCTGAAATTTTTTGCCAAAGCGAAATAGACAAAAATCGCTTTATTTCTTTGGGTGCAAATGAAAACAGAGTAGAAGTAATGAAAAATCTAAAATTTGAAATAGAAAAAAAACAATGCGATATAAATCTCTATTCAGAAGGTTTCAAAGTCTTTATTGCAGCTTCTACTCATAAAGGCGAAGATATCATCGCACTAAATACTTATCACAAATTAAAATCTAAAGTAAAAAATCTAAAAATGATAATCGCCCCAAGACACTTAAACCGAGTAGAGGAAGTTTTGAAATTGTGTTCAAAATTCACATACAGTATAGGATTGAGAACAAAAAAAGATGATTTTATCAACAAAGACATTATAATTTTAGATACTTTAGGAGAATTGTCTAAAATATACGATATTGTTGATGTAGCATTTATCGGCGGGAGTTTCAACAAAACCGGAGGACACAATCCGCTAGAAGCTACAATATATTCAAAACCAACAATCTCAGGCCCATCAATAAAGAATTTTAGAGATATATATTCAATTTTACAAAGAGAAAACGCTTCTTTTGTTGTGAAAAATGAAGAAGAATTTTATGGAGTCATAGAAAAGCTTCTAACAGATGAAGAATACTACAAAACAATTTCTCTCAACTGCAAAAATTGCTTTGAAAATCAACAAGGTGCTTTAGATTTTGTAATCAACAAGTTAAAACAAATTTTGTTTTATTGATTGGGTGATTTTATTACCATTTCACAATTTTTGCAGTCAAAAACAAGTGGATATTTCACATTTTTTTCATCAACCAAAAACAATTCTTCTTGGTAATTGCAATTGAAAAATGCTCTTTTTAAACAATGTTTTGTTCGCATTAGTTCTTTGTTTTTGTAATCTTTTGTTTTTTCAAGACTCATTTCTTCAACTTTACAATCACAAAATTCATAAAATTCTTTCGCTTTTTCATTGTGACAATTCAATCTGTAATCGCCTTTTTTAAAAGGAAATTCTGCTATTGTGACAGGTTTTTGTTTTTTTGTTCTGTATTTTGATAATATTTTTACTTTTAATTTTTCTATCAGATTTTTTCTTATTTCATTTATTTTTGAAACAGGCAAAAATGGAATTTCTTCACAATCAAAGATAACTTCTTTTACAAAAAATTCTGTATCGACTGTTTTTGAAAGAGCTTTTTTGAAATTTTCTTTCATTTTTTCTTTATTGTTTGCAAATTCGCTAAATTCAATCTCTAATTTTTCTTTGTTGTTAAAATCGTCTTCGATTGAAATTTTTTCTTTATCAATTTTAAAGACTACATCTAATTTTCTTTTTGTTGCTGAATTTTGCAATTTTTTATTAAATTCAACATCAATATTTCTAAATACTTTTTCGTTTAGTTTTAGATGTAGTTTTTTGTTTGGATAAATTTTTAAACCGCTTTTTACTTTTTCAACTCTATTTACAAGACAGCCGGAAAGTTCTTCATTTACAATAAAGCACAAGCCGTCTTGAGGATTTATTTCTTTATTTGTTTTAACAACAAAAGAATCATCTGAAGAATTTAATACAACACCAATAAATTCTCCTATTGATTTTGGAGTAGAAAAATTGTATATGTTGTCTTTTTTATTGAACAAATAATCATCGCAAAATCCACTATTGAATGTTTTTTCTATATTTGGTTCAAAATCTTGTACAATCCTACCTAGAGCGACTCTAGGATATTTTTTCAGTAAATTGTGATAATATAAAACGTTATTTTTTACGTAATTTGAATCTTTTAATCTTCCTTCGATTTTGAAACTCACAACGCCTGCATTTATTAGTTTTTCCAGGTGTTTTGAAAGATTGTTGTCTTTTAGTGACAATAAATGCTTGTTTTTTGCAATGAATTTTCCGTTTTTATCGATTAGAGAGTATTTTTTTCTGCATGCCTGTCCGCATTGACCTTTGTTTGCACTTCTATTTCCAATATATTCAGACAAATAACACTGCCCTGAATAACAAACACATAACGCTCCTGAAATAAAATGCTCGAGTTCAATGTTTGTATTTTTATTTATTTTTTCTATTTCAACAAGAGGCAATTCTCTAGCTAAAATAACTCTTTTTAAACCAATTTCTTCAAAAAATTTTACTTTTTCTACATTTCTAATATTACATTGAGTGCTGCCATGGAGAACTATCGGAGGAAGTTCGTTTTCCATTGACAATTCCAAAATTCCAAAATCTTGAATTATAATTGCATCAACTTTTATTTCATAAAGTTTTTCAATTATTTTTTTACATTGTAACAATTCTTCATCATTCAAAATCGTATTCAATGCGACGTAAACTTTTGCATTAAACAAATGTGCAAAATTAACAATTTTTTCTATGTCTTCTATTTTATTTGTTGCGTTTTGCCTTGCCCCAAAAGCGTTTGCTCCTATATAAACAGCATCAGCTCCACTGTTTATTGCAGTTATAGCACATTCTATATTTTGGGCAGGAGCCAGTAATTCAATTTTCTTCATAAAATTATTATAACAAAAATTTACTTTTATAAAATTTTTTTGTTTTATAATAGTAAAGCTAAAAGCATTTGTAAATATTTGTAAATTTTCATTAAAATTACGTGCCACATTAACAAAAAAAATGCTTTACGGGTTTTCATTTTTACATAAAAAACATTAGAACAGGAGTGTCGAATGAATATTAGTAAATTAACTTTTAATTTGTTTAATAGACAACAAAAACAAGCAAAAACAGCTCAAAGACCTATGATTCATGATAATGGATTAAAGAATGATACTGTTAGTTTTTCAGGTAAAAACAATATTAAAAAAGCAGGTATCGTCGGATTAACTACAGGTTTGGCAGCTGCACTCGGTGGAGGTCAAAGTCTTGTTATTGTTCAAGCAGCAGATGCTGGTACAGTTGATGCTACAAATAAAATTGATTTTGCAAACTATGGCAACGAAACACAAATGGTTGATGCAAAAGCAAGTTTAACATTAATAAAAGATGACGGATATGGCATTTTTAACGTTAAATCAGCTGACACTAAAGTCGTTCAATTAGACGAAGGTGTTGAAACAATGAACGATATTATAGATAGCTGCTATGGTCCTGACCCATCTATGGAAAGCAGAAATTCAATCGCTTGGGCAATTATTGATAACAATAGAGAAATGATTGAAGACATAAACGTAGCTCACCTTACAAACCAAATGACAGAAGATTTGGGTGAAGTTAGTGACGATACTGATATGCTTAATGCACAAAAAGTTATAAAAGAAATTTTAGAAGGTAACGATACTATAGGCTACAACCCGATTAGCAACTCTGTTGCATACATTCCGGAAAATGGTATTCAACGTAACATTACATTTAATACAGAAGGTTTAGCAAAAAAATTACAAGATGCTAATTCAAAACTTGAATTAGGCAAATATGAACAATTTGATGAAAACACAACATCAAGTTCCATTCCTGCTTCTGCATACAATGCAGCTGATTTATCAACATATAGAAACATCTTCCTTCCAAATATCACAAGTTTGGTAGGAGAATCTGAAACTACAGCAACAGTTGCAAATAGACAAGTTCCAATTACAGCTAATGTTCAATTAATTACAATCCAAGCAGATACAAACAATAGAAACAACACTGAACAATCAGTAACAGACGGCATAGAAGAAAATTATGGCGTAGACTCCCTAGATAGCTGGGTTGGTGCTGCTATTCTACATGCTATCGGTTTAGATGATGGAAATAACGAAATATTTGATGATCAAAACGAAAACATAGAAGATTTCGTTTCAATAATCGCAGATTATGCTCAAAAAAATGGAAAAGTTGTTCTAATTTGTCCTGATACATCAATTTCCGTTTTATCAGCAGACAAATTAACAAACGATGAATTAATCTCTATAATTACGCAAAAAAGAGATACTGATACAATCGCATACTTACATGTTGCAGCAGAAAAAGTTCCTACACAAGACGTTGAAACAGGAATAGATTTATTAAAATATGTAGAATTTGGTAGTGCAACTCTAAAAGACGCTATCGAAGATGCTAGAAAACATGGTGCAGAAAATGCAGAAGAATTGGAAGCATTGGGTGTTACAGCTCTACAACAAATCAGCTTAGCAAATGAAAACTTTATTTCAGTAAACGAATTCAAATCAAAATCAAATGCTGAAGTTTTGGCAACAAACATTCAAGATTCTTTAGAAAATTTGGGTATAGAAAATATTGATCTTGCTCCAATTTCTTATATGCTTTCAGATGGTAATAGACAAGTTAAACCTGTAGTTCCTGAAACCACTCCAGCTCAAACAACAGCTCCATCAGTTCCTCAAACTACACCAGCTGAAACAACCCCTGCTCAAACAACACCAGCTGAAACAACACCAGCTGAAACAACACCAGCTGAAACAACACCAGCTGAAACAACACCAGCTGAA
>CAKURN010000092.1 GCA_934675695.1 uncultured Candidatus Melainabacteria bacterium
GAAGGGGCGAAAGAAATTTTGACACATGTGATGTGTATTTTTTAAGCTATGTGAAAGGAACCTATATATATATATATATATTAGGATTTTGATTGGTGAAATTATGTTTTTAATGTTTGATATTATTCTATTCATGGTATTGATTCGCTTAACAGTATTATTCCACATGAGAATAATTTTGTAAATAAAAAAATCAAAGTTCGTTTATTTGAGATAGAAATACATCATCATACAAGTCATACTGAGTGAGTAAAGAATTAATTTCTTCATCTGTTGGAGAAATATTATCTCTATCGAGAAGAATTTCTAGCACTCTAACTAATTTTTGTCTATCGATATTGTAATCAATATTTTTGTGTTTTATTATAATAATGTTTTTTGAAGTTTGATTTAGAATTTCATTTTTCTGCATATTAATTTCCTTTTTTATGAAAGCAAAATTAATATACCATAAATTTAAAAAACGTGTTTAGATAAGTGGGTGTGAGTTTTCTTGAGGTTTTTAAATTTGATTTTGATATGTTTGGGTTTTAAATATTTTTGGTTCGCTTAATTGAAGAAAATGGAATTTTTTAGAAATTTGAAATTGTTACAAAAGTTAATGTTTGGGGCTTAAAATAGCCAAATGCACTTTTATTGTATTTTATTTGTTTATACACCACTTACTGAGCAAAAATTGCCAACAGTTCCTGTGGTCTTGCCAAAATTTGTCTGAGAAGTAGATTTTTTGCAGCTTTGACTTCCATTAATTCCTACTGTGCAATATTCTATCGTATATTGACATTCATACGTACCTTTACTTGTTTTAATTGTTGTGCCTGTATATGGACCTTTTTTCTTACAAATTGCTGTTTTATCTGATGCAGAATTGTAGTAATATGTATACCCGCTAGGGCAAGTAACACAAGTGTCATCATAGCCAACACCATTAGGGCATTGCAATATACACCTTCCATACGAAAGTTTATAATTGCTTCTACAGCTTGAACAGTAATTTGTACGAGAACATGAGGTGCAATTAGCAACATCACATGTAACAGATTCGGCAGTTTTAGTACATTTACCACTAGATAAAGTGTAACCGGATTCGCAACTAGAACAGTAGTTTGTACTAGAACATGAGTTGCAATTAGAAACATTACATGTGACTGACTTTGAACAACTTCCACCAGATAAAGTATATCCAGAATAACATTTTGAACAATAATTCGTACTAGAACATGAACTGCAATTAGAAACATTACATGTAACTCCGTTTTTCACGCAACGTCCGTTTGTTAATGTATAACCGGAATAGCATCTGGTACAAGTGCTAGAACTAGAACAAGAACTGCAATTAGATGGACAATCAACATAACAAGTTCCACCTGAAAGATAATATCCAGAATAACAACTTGTGCAAGTAGAGTAACTTGAACAATTATAGCAAGAAGACGAACAAGAACTACAAGTATTGGAAGAAGTTTTGTAGTAATGGCTATTGCAAGATATACAAGTGCCATCAGATGAGTCGCAAACACTGCAGTTTGCTGTTTTTGATACACAAGTTGCATGATTTGTACCACCTGTACAATAATAACCTGTTTCGCAACTGATACAAGCGGTTTTATCGCTAGTTACGTAGGTTCCTGCAGAGCAGTAGGTCTTCTTTCCGTCTTTGCATATATACCCTTCTCCGCATTCTAATGTACATACACTAGAACCTTTAATAGACCATTTTCCATCAGGACATGGTGTATGGTTTTTGCTGTTTTTTATGCAGTAATACCCTTCTTCGCATTCTTTTTTATTTACACCATCAGGACAATAATACCCCTCAGGACAAGAAACGCACATACCATCTTCTATGTAGTAGCCTGTTTTACAAGCGTCACATTTTGAACCAGATGAACAAGTTGCACAATTTGCATCAATTTCAGAACAGGGTTTGCAACTACAGGAATCTGCAACTCCATACTGCCCACTAGGGCAACTACAGTCACACATAATACAGTGGGGAGAATTTTTTGACAAATCGCAAAAATTACATTTTCCGCAAGAAGACGAGTTTGTGCCTCCGTTTGCAGGATTTGAAAAAATTTGGCAGTTTCTTGTTATATTCATTTCTGAATTTATTTTTAATGGTTTTCCGTTGATTTTTTTGATTGTTACAGGAACAAAAGCTGCCATTATAGAACCAATAAAAATAAGAGCAATCATGACTTCTAAAAGGGAAAAAGCAGAGATTTTATTTTTTTTAAACAAAGCCGAAAAATTAATGTGATTTTTCATATATTTCCCTTTTTTCAATTCGTGTCTTGCGTTTAGAAAATATATTAATAGCATCAAAATAAAACAAATAATAAAAAAGCAAAACTCTATGCTTTAATAGTGTTTTTAAATACAATTCTATTCATATTTCCAATTCGCTTAACAGTATTATTCCACATGAGAATAATTTTGTAAATAAAAAAATCAAAGTTCGTTTATTTGAGATAGAAATACATCATCATACAAGTCATACTGAGTGAGTAAAGAATTAATTTCTTCATCTGTTGGAGAAATATTATCTCTATCGAGAAGAATTTCTAGCACTCTAACTAATTTTTGTCTATCGATATTGTAATCAATATTTTTGTGTTTTATTATAATAATGTTTTTTGAAGTTTGATTTAGAATTTCATTTTTCTGCATATTAATTTCCTTTTTTATGAAAGCAAAATTAATATACCATAAATTTAAAAAACGTGTTTAGATAAGCGGGTGTGAGTTTTTTTAAGATTTTTAAATTTGATTTTGATATGTTTGGGTTTTAAATATTTTTGGTTCGCTTAATTGAAGAAAATGGAATTTTTTGGAAATTTGAAATTGTTACAAAAGTTAATGTTTGGAGTAAAATAAAAAAAGGAGGAAAGTATGAAAAGTATCTTTATAACAGGAATTGACACAGATATAGGTAAGACATTTGTTTCTATAGGATTATGCCTAAAAAAAGAAGCACAAGGGCTAAAAGTAGGCTATTTTAAACCATTTCAAAGTGGAGCTTATGAAAAAGACGGAAAACTCATCGCACCTGATTTGTACGAATTGAAAAAATATTCTAACATCAATTCTATGTATTCGTATTTGTTTAAAGGCGAGGTTTCTCCGCATTTGGCAAGTTTAATTGATAATGTAGAAGTCGATATGGAAAAAGTTAAAAACGACTTCAAAAATTTTTCCGCTAAATTCGATTTTACAGTTGTCGAAGGGGCTGGGGGATTGTATTGTCCTGCTGTAAAAGGAAAGTTGTTTTGCGATATTATAAAAGAACTAAATCAAGAAATAATCATCGTAACGACGCCAAAGTTGGGAAAATTGAACCACACATTGATGACGATAGAATGTGCAAAATTGAACAATATCAAAATAAAAGGGTTAATAATAAACCAAATCCCAAAAAACCCAACTCTTTCTGAAAAAAACTTTTTGAAAGAATTAAAGATGTTTTGTGATACAGAAATACTGGGTGAAATACCAAAAATCGAAAACCCAAAAAAAGAAGATATTTTAAAAGCGTTTAATAATATCAATTTGTAATATAAATAGGGTTGTATGTAAGAGTAGAGTTGAATTTTTCATCTAAAATTTTCAACCCTTGTTTTAGCGTTTTGAAATTTATTCTAGAAGAATAAAGAGAATTTACGCCTGTATTTTTAAGATGTTTTAAAATATCGATTGAAGAATTGAATTTGAGTTTTTCAATTTCAGATGCAATAGAAAAATAAGGAAACAAGTTTTTTAATTCTTCAATAGAATAATAATTTAAACCGACGTCGAAAGCTTCTTTTATTTCGATTAGATTTTGCTTTCCAAAAGTCGAAAACAAAATCTGTCCACCAGTATTTAACATCGATTTCAATTTCAAAATTGTTTGATTAAAATCGCCTGCCCATTGGAGGCTGGCATTTGCAACAATAAGATCAAATTTTTCTTCTGTTAAAAAGTCTTCGATGCTTGTTTGTTTGAATGAGATTTTATCACTTAAATCTTTGATAAAATCAAAACTATCAACTATATCTATAGCAAAGTATTTTTCAAATTTTACATTTTGAACAATTTCAAAAGTCAACAATCCTGTATAAGAACCTATTTCTAAGATTTTTTTAAATGATTGTTTTTTAAGCATAGAAGCTAGCTTTTGAGCCATTTTTTTTTGAACAAAAGCGTTTTTGTTGTATGTATTTAAACTTTTTTGAAAGTTTTTTTTGATTAGTTTTTTATCTAACATAACAATTCATTCCAAGAATCATAACTTTCAAAAGGGCAATGTGTAGAATTTATTGTTTCGATTTTTGTTTTATTTTGCCAAAAATTGAGTTGGTTTTTCGTCGGAATAATTCTATCATCATTGGATATTATTGCTTTTGTGAATGTAATTTCATCATCTAAAACAATGTTTTGTATTGCAAGAAGTTCTTCTTTTAAGTCGTTTAAACTTCTTGTGATTGTTATATTGGGGTTTAGATTTCCATTATCAAACATGTTTTTTATAAATTTGTCTAAATTTTCTTGATTTAAAAATTTCATAGTGATTTTGTAGACTTTTTCAGGAATACCAAATTCGTTGTTGATTAATTTTGCAGTTCCATTTATTGCAATTTTTTTGTCAAAATTTTCAAAAATATTTTTAAATTTGTTTACCGCATAAACCCCCATTGACCAGCAAATGAGGTATTTTCCTTCATATTTTTCAAAGTCAAATTTAGAAAAATCGAACTCTAAATTTCTATAATCATACAAAACCAAAATATCAAAATCTTCTTTTTTTAGGTGTTTAATAGGGGTTTCATTCATTGCCCAACCATTAAAAAAAACAATCAATTTTTTGTTTTCGTTTTTATTTAGCCAAAAATATTCCATTATTCAAAAATTCCTTTAACTTCGTCATATTCAATATCAGATGTCAAAGACAGTCTGAGTCTGCTTGTGCCAACAGGAACAGTGGGTGGATTTATGGGTAAAACATAAAACCCTGCGTTTTGGAGTTTTGTCGCTTTTTTGAGAGTTTCTTCGCTATCACCTATTATCATTGGAATAATGTGAGAAGAACTTACTGTCGGGTAAATTTTGTGAATTTTTTTGTATAAAGAAGTCAGTTTTTCTTTTTGTTCTACTAAAAAATCAAATTTTTCTTCCAACAAAAAATTGCTCCACATGATGTTTGCAGATGGAATAGCTGTTGAAAAAATAAAACTTGAGGCTTTGTTTGTTAAATAATCAATTATTGTTTTATTTGCAACACAACATGCCCCCATAGAGCCGAGGGCTTTACCTAGAGTGATTGTAATAATATCGACGTCTTTATTTATATTACTACTGATGCCTGCTAAATTGTCGCCAAAAACGCAGAAACTATGAGCTTCATCAAGCATTAACAAGCAATTGTATTTTTTCTTCAATTCAATTAATTTTTGAACATCAGCCACATCGCCATCCATTGAAAACACTGTCTCTGATATTATTATGGCGTTTTTGTAGTTGTTTCTGTGTTTTTTTAAATAAAATTCTAAATTGTCATAATCAAGGTGTTTGTAGCGAAAATGCTCTGCACTAGACAATTTCATGCCGGAAACAACACTTGCGTGATTTAATTTGTCAGAAAAAATAACGTCACCTTTTGAAAACAAAGAAGAAACAACACCTTGGTTACATTGGTAACCTGTGTTGAAAATCAAAGCAGCTTCTTTTGAAAACATTTTTGACAAATTATTTTCTAATTTTTTATAGCAAGAAGAATTTCCCGTAAGTAATCTCGCAGAAGCGGAAGAAAACAAAAATTCTTCGTTGTTTTTGTATTTTTCTATAAATTCTAATCTTAAATCGGTATTTGTTGAAACATTTAAATAGTCGTTAGAAGACAAATTGAGAAGTTTTTTTCCATCAACATAAATGAACTTTCCGACTTTTTTTTGGATGTTTTTAATTGTGCGGAAATTTGAGTTTTGTTTTAGAATTTCTAGTTGTTTAATATAATTTTGCATAAAAATATTTTACCACAATAAAAAAATCCCACTTGAAAATAAGCGGGATTTTTTTGATTATTAAATTTGATATTAATATCTGTTTGCGTTTAATGCAGCAGCTGCTTGTTGAGCGTATAGTAC
>CAKURN010000093.1 GCA_934675695.1 uncultured Candidatus Melainabacteria bacterium
AAGAAACATACGAAAATATACTCAATGGCAAAGAAAGCGAAGCATCAGAAACAACCTACAAAGATACAGTTAAAAGTATTTTTGGAAACAAATACTTATCAAATGAAGATAAAGTATACTTGTTGGGTGTAATATCAGATAAAGCAAATAGCGATAATAACGATAACGCCGCTGGTTATGCAAAAAATGCCCTTAAAACATTAAGAAAGAACTACAGCTACAGCTCACAAATTCAAGATTTATACACAAGTTATTTGAGTAAAACAGCTGCTTCTTTAGAAGATTTTAATAAAGCAGCAACGCAATACAATAGCATAACTAAGCACTCATTTATTTTTGAAGATACTTCTGTAGCACTAGAAGCTGTTGAAAACTTATACTCTAAAAACGAAGAAGGAGTAGATTTTTATGATATTTTATCTGGTGTTTTGAATGTCACTGCAGGAAACATTGGAAAACAAGATTTGATAATCGGTGCATTAAAAGATAACGATTTTAAGTTAACAGCAACAGAAAAATTAGGAATAATTGAAAAAATTGCAGAAAACGAAGATGTATTTAAAATTGTAAACACCACTCAAAAAGCCAAAAGAATTCGAGAAATATTTAAAGATGTTGATGATTATGAAAACAATGCACTAACTGATGAACTTTACAATAGTTGTATAAACGAAACTGCCGTTGGTGATTTTAAAGAAAGAATAGAACAATACCAAAATTTAACTGGCAGTGAATTTAATTTTGAAAAACTTGCTGATGCAAATAAACTTTTTGAAAATTTATTTGAAAATGAGAGTGACAACAATCCTGACGATGGAATAGTAGATAATGTTTATTCTACATTAACTTCAATAATCGACGTTCTTCCTGATACTGCAAGCAAAGATCGATTGGTAAATTCCGTATTAAACAATGCTAGTAACTTAGGAGAATATGAAAAATCATTAATTCGTGCAAGATTAAAAGAAAAATACGGTGATGATATAACAATAGCTCCAGAAAAATACAGTCATGCTGCCGTATCAACAGAAACTGGAACACTCAACACCTCTAATACATCTAAATTTTGGACAAACGCTGCGGATTATGCCGGTAATGCATTTAGTGCTCTAGGCAATGCAGTCGCAGGTATCGTTGGAGAAAATCTGCAATCAAGTGAAGGAAGTTTACCTAAAGTTGCAGGACAAAACGATGTAAAAATGGAAGGAGCCACATTAACCGCAGGGGTTTCAGGAGAAAATATTACTCCATTATTAGCCCCCGAGATATTATCGTATGATTTTGATCCATTTAGCACTCCCCTTGGACAATCATTAAATATCGGAATTTCCAATACAACAGAACCTGAAGATTCTACAGAAAACAATACGGAAGCACAAACTGTTCCAACTAGTGATACAACTCCTATTCAAGTTACAGATGCTTTGAGTGATGATTCTCGCCCCCATGCAATTTACACATTAGGCGATGGAATATATGCTTATGCAAAAATCCAAGTTCCTATAAAAGATAGGATAAAAGAACAATCAACTTCAACTGACAACACAAACACTATAGCAGAATCTACAACAGATTACAGCACATTAGGCAGAGATGAATTATCTGCTTTAATCACAAAAGATGATGATTTGACAGATTTAGTAACTTTTGTTCTTGATGATAGCAACTTATCTTACAAAGATAAAGTTGAATTGATGAATGAAATATCAAATAGCAAAAACAAAAATGCTATCGAAATGTTGAAATCAAAAGATAATATTGAACAAATTCAAGGAATCTATACAAATTACTTTTTGTGTACAAATAATCGTGATGACATAATAGAAAGAGTTTCGCAATACGAAAATTTAACCGGTGAAGATTTTGATTTCACCAGTCTTACTGTAAGACAAAGACAAACAATTGCTGAAAATTTAATATACAAAAACGACGAATTTGTTACCGAATTTGAAATTCCAGAACTTATGAATGGTCTCATAGAAGGAGCTGGTGGGATTGTCGAATATGTATATAATACAAAACTTAAGTATATTGGAGATATAAGCCAAGTAAGTACCAGGGACATTTTAACATCTAGGACAGATGGGTTTTTAAAAGTTAGAGCCCTTTTAGACAAACTTTCTATCGAAGATTTAATAAAAGGAATGGATAATGACAATACTTTAACTAAAAAATTCTTTGAAATCCTTCTTAATGTATAAGTTAAAAAAATCCTAAAAAACTAAAAAAGAGCCAAAAGGCTCTTTTTTATGGAGCGGAAGACGGGGCTCGAACCCGCAACATCCTGCTTGGAAGGCAGGTACTCTACCAATTGAGTTACTTCCGCAACACATTCAATTTAACAATAAAAATCAAAAAAAATCAAGATATTTTTAAAAATAATATTTCAAAATCTGATTTAAACATCAAACTTCATCAGATTTCACAAATTTTATCATTTTTCTATGGTCAAAACAATTTTCCCAACGAGCAACAACAGCCGTTGCAACACAGTTTCCAATTAAATTTACTGTAGTTCTACCCATATCTAATATCTGATCAATCCCCAATAACACTGCAACACCAACCACAGGAAGCCCAAAACTGGCCAAAGTCCCTGTCAAAATAACCAACGAAACTCTAGGTACACCTGCAATACCTTTTGATGTCAACATCAAAGCAAGCATAATCATTAGTTGTTGCTCCAGCGGAATATTTATTCCAACAATTTGTGCACAAAACAAAGTCGCAAGCGTCAAATAAAGCGTCGACCCGTCTAAATTAAACGTATATCCCATCGGCATAACAAAACTAACTATACTTTTTGGTACACCGAATTTTTCCATTTGCTCCATAGCTTTTGGAAGTGCAGCTTCTGAAGTAGCAGTTGTAAAAGCAAGAAGTGCAGGATTTTTTATTGTTTTTAATAAATCAATAAAAGAAACCCTAATAATTCTACAAGCAAGAGCCAAAACGGCAACTAAAAACACAAACAAAGAAAGATATGTTATACCGATGAGTCTTGCATAGCTAACAAGAATTTTTATTCCATTATGTCCAATAGTCGCACTAATCGCCCCAAAAACGCCCAAAGGTGCAAACTTCATTACATATTGCGTAAATTTAAACATTATATCGCACATACTGTGCATAATATCCAATACAGGGGTTGCTTTTGACCCACATGCAGAAATTGCAAGCGAAAAGAAAATTGCAAAAACAACAATCTGTAACAAATGTCCTTTAGCCATAGCATCAACAACGCTTTCAGGAAAAGCTTCAACAAACATATCGACAAACCCTGCATGTTGGACAATACTCGATGTTTGCATTTTGTTGACTACTGCCATAGAAGCTGAACTAACTTCCATATTGAAGCCTGCACCGGGTTTTAAGATATTTGCAACAACAAGCCCAATCACAAGAGCCAAAGTAGTTGCAATTTCAAAATATATTATTGCTTTTAGTCCAATTTTGCCCAAATGCTTGATATCACTGTGACCTGCAATGCCTACCGTTAATGTTGCAAAAATCAAAGGGGCAATAATCATTTTTATCATTCTTAAAAAGATATCAGCCAAAGGTTGCATTTTTACTGCATATTGAGGTGCAACCCAGCCAAAAATTATGCCCAAAACCAATGCAATAAAAATTTGCAAAGTTACTTTTTTGTTGTTATTTGTTTTTGCTCCAGCCGTCATATCTTAATTATATTACAAACATAGCAGACTTTGATAAATTCTTTATACGAATGACCTCTTTTAAAAATTTAAAAGAGGTCATTTTTTTGTTTTTTGTTTTTTATTTCAAAGCTTCAATTATTTCGTTTTCTACTTTTTCTAAAACATTGTCGATATTTTCTTGGGTTTTGCCCATACCTTGTGCCATTTGGGGTTTTCCACCACCATTACCATTTAAGGCTTTTGTGATTTCTCCGACAATTTTTCCTGCTTGGACAGTTTTTATTAATTCATCAGAAACTTTAGAAATAACAAAAACAGTTCCGTCTTTTTTCATAGAACAAAGCACAACGACTGACTTTTTGAGTTTTGAAGCTAACAATTCAATACCTATTTTAAGAGCATTAGGATTAAATTCTTCAACTTTTGAAATAAACAATTTAGAATCATTGATTGTTTTTGCTTTTGAAATAAATGTAGCAAATTGATTTTTTACATTATTTGCTTCCATATCTGCCAATTTTGTTGACAGCTCTTTTACTTCATCAGTCAATTTGTTGATTTTGTCTTGGATTTCATTTACAGGTAATTTGTTTGTTTTTGACAAATTATCTAAAATGTCAGATTTTGAATTTAATATTTCAAAACAAGCATCCGAACAAACGACTTCCATTCTTCTAACCCCCGCAGATGTTGCTGATTCAGAAAGAATTTTTGCCATTCTGAGTTCTAGAGAATTGTCCACATGACAGCCTGCACAAAGTTCTTTTGAAATACATTCGTCACCAAAATCAAAAGAAACTACTCGAACATAATCGCCGTATTTTTCACCAAACAAAGCCATAGCACCGGTTTGGTTTGCTTCGTCTAATGACATAACTTTTGTTGTTCTTTTGTATCCTTTTTTAATCCACAAATTAATTAGGTTTTGAACTTTTTTAATTTCTTCTGTTTTTAAAGCTCTATCAAATGTAAAATCGTATCTTGTTTTGTTTTCTTCTACATAAGAGCCTGCTTGGTGAACTTCTTTTCCGAGTACTGTTTGAAGTGCAGCTTGTAAAAGATGAGCTAGTGAATGGTGTTTTGTGATTTCTTTTCTTCTTTCAACATCAATCTGTGCTTTTAGAGTATCACCGATTTTTAGTTGATTTTCTGAAACAACGGTTCTATGTACAAAAATATCTTGAACTTTAAAAGTTTTAACAACTTCTAATTTTTCACCATTTATTTCTAAAATACCACTATCACCGACTTGTCCGCCGCATTCAGCGTAAAACGGAGTTTTGTCTAAAATAATATCATACACGCCATCTGAAGCTACTTCTACATTTTTGCAGTTTTCATCAACTATTGCAAGAATTTTTGCTTCGCAAGAATTTTCTTGATGTATGCAAGATCGTCTGTAATTGTTACTTTTTGCATAGCGTTTCTTGCTCTGTCTTTTTGCTCTTGCATTGCTTTTTTGAAGCCTGTTTCATCTATAGTTACATTTTTTTCTTCTGAAATTTCTTTTGTCAATTCATAAGGAAAACCGTACGTATCGTACAATTTGAATGCAACTTCACCTGAAATTGTTTTGTTTGTTTTGAGAGCTTTTTCGATTTCGTCTTCAATTAATTGATATCCTCTATCAAGCGTAAGTTTAAATCTTTCTTCTTCTTTTTGAACGGTAGACAAGATTTTTTCTTCGTTGTTTTTTAATTCAGGATATTGATTAGAGTATTTTTCGATTACTGTTTCGATTATTGGTCTTAAAAACGGCAAATCAAGTCCCAACAAATAGCCATGTCTTAATGCACGTCTTAAAATCATTCTTAAAACATAGCCTCTACCTTCATTTGAAGGCATAATGCCATCTGCAATCATAAAAGAAACGCAACGGCTGTGGTCTGTTACTATACGCAAAGAAACGTCTGTTTTTTCATTTTCTTTGTATTTTTTGCCTGAAATTTGTGAAACTTTTTCTATGATATGTCTTAAAACATCTGTTTCAAAAGTAGATTCCACACCTTGGCAAACCATTGCGATACGCTCTAAACCCATGCCTGTATCAACATTTTTCTTTGCTAATGGAGTTTGGTTACCTTCTTCATCTTGGAACAATTCTGTAAATACCATATTCCAAATTTCAACCCAGCGGTCACATTCGCAGGTATCAATTCCGCAATCGTCGCTGCATTTTAAATGTTCACCCAAATCATAGTGAATTTCGGTACAAGGTCCGCAGCTTCCTGTTGGTCCGGGAGGACCCCAGAAATTGTCTTTTTTGCCTTTTCTGATTATTCTTTTTGGGTCGATATCTGTTTCTTTAACCCAAATATCATAAGCTTCGTCATCTGTTTCAAAAATAGTAACCCAGAGTCTGTCTTTATCCAGACCAAGGTATTCTTTGCTTGTTACAAATTCCCAAGCCCAAGGTATAACTTCTTTTTTGTAATAATCGCCCCAAGCG
>CAKURN010000094.1 GCA_934675695.1 uncultured Candidatus Melainabacteria bacterium
TCATAATATCGTCTTCTGAAACGAATTAACCGCCTGCTACTACCATAATTACAGAATCCATTGTACCTGCAATTACTACGTTCATATCTGATTTTAAGTCTTCAGAATGTGTTGGGTTAGCAACAAATTGACCATCTATTCTGCCTACTCTAACTGCACCAACAGGGCCTTCGAATGGAGCACCTGAAATCATCAATGCAGTTGAAGCACCAATGATAGAAAGGATATCAGGTTGTTGTTCTTCATCATAAGCGAACAATTGAGAAACGATTTGAACATCATTTCTATATCCTTTAGGCCACAAAGGTCTGATTGGTCTATCTATTAATCTTGATACTAAAATAGCTTTTTCAGAAGATTTTCCTTCTGTTCTTGTATATCCCCCTGGGATTTTGCCTATAGCTGACATTCTTTCTTCGTAATCAATTAACAACGGGAAGAAATCTATACCAACACGAGGTTCTTTGCTTACTGTAGCATGGACAAACAACATTGTACCGTTACATTTTACCGTTACAGAAGAAGTTGCTTGTTTTGCATACTTTCCTGTTTCAATTTCTACGATTTTCCCACCAATCGTAAGTGTCATTTTTTTCGTTTCCGGTTTGTTAGACATCTTTTTCTTCTTTCTTTTTTACAAACATTTTTCCATATAAATTCTATAATAAACCCCGATTTTTTTCAATTTTAACTTTTGTAACAAAGAACGTGGATAAAACTAAAGTCTTTCAAAAAAATGCCGTTAAAATTACTACGAACGAAAGGATGCACAATGAAAGACGAAAACTTTATTTTTGAAGAAGCAGAGCTTGCAAGTTTGTTGAAAAACCAAATCATCAAAGACACACAATCAATGGTAGAAGCCCAAGTTAGAGAAGATTTAAGTGGTTTTGAGTATATTTCAAAGGCGAAACCTTTCATTTCTCCAATAATGACGATGGATAGAGACGAACTAATAAAATACATAGAATCCCATGAAATGTCAGAATTAGAAAACTTATCAAGTATAGAGTTAAATCACATAGGTGATGTTTTGGGCATTTGCCCTGCATTATTTATGGAAGGCGTGGAATAGCGACAACTTTTTTGATTTATTGAAGCGAAGAAAATTTCTTCGCTTTTATTTTTACAAAATATTAAAAAAAAGTAATAAGTTCTATTTTTTGTTAAGATAAAAACAAAGGAAACAAAAAATGGATAAAAGAGCTTTATTTATTACTTTTGAGGGGGCTGACGGCTGTGGAAAAACAACCCAAGTCGAGTTGGTCAAAAAATACCTGGAAGAAAAAAACATAAAATCAATCACGACTCTAGAACCGGGTGGCTGTGATATAGGAGTAGAATTGAGAAAGATTTTACTTCATCATAAAGGCTATGTTGCTGATATGGCGGAATTGTTGATGTATTTAGCAGATAGAAGCCAACATGTTGAAACGGTTATCTTAAAAAATATCGAAAACAACACTGTTGTTTTGTGCGACAGATACATAGATTCAACCGTTGCATATCAAGGATACGCCAGAGGATTGGATATAGAAAATATAGAAAAACTAAACTCTATTGCAACAAGAGATTTATTGCCCGATATTACGTTTTTGCTCGATGTAGATACTGAAGTTGCTCAACAAAGAGTAGGCAAAAACAAAGATAGAATGGAAAAAGAAGGAATTATTTTTCACCAAAAAGTAAGAAATGGTTATTTAGAATTAGCCAAAAAGAACAATAAAAGAATAAAAATAATCAATGCTAATCTTTCTATTGAAGAAGTCTTTTCTCAAATAAAAGAAATTTTGGACAAATACTATGAATAAAAAACTCTTGCTTTTAATGTTTCTAATTTCTGCAAACTCTGCATTTGCAAGCTATTTGTGGGATATTAATACAGGAATTAATGAATTTTTTAAAGGCAATTTTAATTATTCAAAAAATTATTTTTTAACATACCTAAAATCCAACCCAAACGACGAAGACGGCTACTGGTGGCTTGCAAAGTCTTATCAAAATTTGAACGATAGTGAAAACGCTACAAAAAATTTTGAAAAATCGTATCTTTCTACTTTTTCAAAAAAAGAATTAGAAAAAATAAACTTCAACTCAAAAGAAACATCAAACATAGAAGATTACTTTGATATGGCGGTTGAATATTTTAGCAATGCCAACTACAAAGAAGCTGATTTTTATGCTGATATGATGTTAAAACTAGACAAAAAATCGGCTAGTGCGTATTTTATAAAAGCAAAAATTGCAAAAACCTTAAAAAACGATGAAGAAGCAAAAAAATACCTAGAACAGGCGATTATTTTTAATAATGATATTTTGAATACAAATCTTGCAAAAACCCTAAAAATCGCTACAATCCCTTCTGTCACTAAAGAAATGTACAAATTTAGTGCAATTGAATTTTATTACAAAGGCGAATTAAAAGATTCTATTGCAAATGCCAAAAAATACGTAGAAATCGACAAAAACATCGATATGATAAATTTTTTGATTAATTTGTACATAAAAACGAACGATATTTACCAAGCAAAAACCCTTATTGAAAACACCAAAAATTCAAACATTGCAAACATTCAAACATATATCTTAGAAAGTCAAATAACATCTGACGAAGACAAAAAAGAAAAAATTTTAAAAGAAGCATACAAAATCAACCCCAACAACCCTGATGTACTGTTGAATTTGGGAAATTTGTATTTAAGAAAAGAAGATTTTAACAATTCAACAAAATACTTTGAAATTTTGACTTTAATAGATTCTGAAATGTATGAAGCGTATTTTGGTTATGCTTTTTCTTTGTTAAAATTGAACAAAACCCAAGAAGCTCTCGATTTTGTAAGAAAAATGCACCAAAAAAACCCTTCTTCGGGCGAAAATTTGTTTTTGCTTTCTTTAGTTGCACAAAACCAAAACAGTTACATAGAAGCGATAGAATACATAAATGAAGCTATTCAAAAAGACGAAAATGCGGCTTATTATTTTGAAAAAGCAAAAATATACTACACACTAAAAAACTATGAAAAATCGCTAGAAAGCCTAAAATTAATCGCAAAAACAAATAACGGCACGATTAATGAAAAAGAAGTTGATGAATATTTTGTAAAGAATTATTTAAAATTAAACAATCCAAAAGAAGCACAAAATTTACTTCTTTACAATACTAAACTTGACAAAAATAGAATTATGTATAAATATTATTTATATAATTTATGTAAATTGAATGATAATGATTCAAAAACTTGTCAAAAAACTTTCAAATTGCCAAAACCAATTACTCTCGACAATTATATCGATGTTTCAGAGATTTTATTCGATAAAAACAGTTTAAAAGAAGCAGAAAAAATTTTGACGGCGGGCATAAAAAAATATCCAAACTCATCTAAACTTCTCCAAATAAAAAACAAGGTTGATTATTATCAAAAAGAACATTAGATTATTATATTGCCCAGTCGGGTAATGTACCGTTGATGTATTGTCTAATAAGATTATATTTGTTATCAAGTAGGACAAAGGTGATATGGAACTTGTTACAATTTATATTGTGAGCAATTACCTTTTGGCAAGAGTTGTGGGCAAAAGATATTTTTGTTCACGCAACTGCTACAAGATAAAAGGCGACTTTAGAGATGTTTTTACTTGTTATGAAGAAATGAAAATCTCTCCCGCTGATATGATTATAATTGAAAGTGATTTGTTTGATTTTCAAGAAATAGAAATCATAAAAGCGATCAAAGACGAATTTCCATCAACAAAAATCATCGTAAAAACTTCTCCAAAGAGCAAAGACAAAACACTTTCCATTCTTTCTTGTGGAATAAACGGTTATATCGTAGATAGTGACATAGAAATACAAAAAGTAATAGAAGTCGCTTCAAAAGGCGGTTTTTGGCTAGATGTAAGTATTGCAAGGTACTTGTTTTCTTCCCTATCAGATATAAACACTCAAGCAAATGAAAAAATAAAAGAAAATAAACGCCTAAAAAATAGTCTGACTCAACGAGAATTGGAGGTTTTAAAATTGATTACAGAAGGAAAAACAAACTCCCAAATAGCACAAGAAATTATTGTTTCGACAAATACTGCAAAAGCCCACGTGGGAAGTATTTTAAGTAAATTATCAGTAAACGACAGAGTACAAGCTGCTGTTAAAGCGGTAAAAGCTAATTTGTTTTAGGGTGAAAATGTTATTTCAAAAAAAAGTTAAGACACTGTTTTTCAAAAAGTACAAAAAACAGATATTCAGATTAAAAAGCAGATACAAAAATTCTTTTAAAGAAGAAAAAAATCGACTCATCTGCATTTTAAATCATGATGTAAAAACGCCACTGTTGGCACAAATTCAAGCTGTTAAGATGATTCTTGACAAAAAATTTGGTGATATAAATAACGACCAAAAAGAAATTTTGACAGAAATTTTAAATTCTAACAATTTTATGTTGGGAGTTGTTTCTAATGCTCTGTTTTTAATGCGATACGAAAACGAAAAACCAAAGCTCAAATTGGAAAAAATCGACATTAATAACGAAATTTTTGCTTGTCTTGAAATGATTAAAGATTATGCAGATATAAAAACACAAAACATAATACTGAAAACAAAAAACAACGTAAAAATTACGGCAGACAAAATCCTAATCCAAAAAATAATCCTTAATCTCTTGACAACAGCGATAGATAACGGTTTTGAACATAGTGATATAGAAATAATTTTGAAAGAAAATAGAAAAGAAATCACTTTCCAAGCAAAAAGCAAATCTGTCTATATGACAAAAGACAAACTTCTCAGTCTTTTTCAAGAAAAAAAGAGCCTCTCTGATTTTAATCAACTGGGCATGAGTTTGAATTTGAATATTGCAGAAAAATTAATAAAAGCTCACAAATGGGACATAATAATAAAATCAAAAAAAGACAATTCTTCTATTTTTGGTTTTGTAGCAAAAAAGTAAAATTATTTTGATATAATTGTCTTATGTTTGGAAAAATAAAAGATTTTTTAAAACTCGTTTTAAAGTTTTTATACACAAACAAATGCATAATATGCAATTCAGATAGCGAAAATTATATCTGCAAAAATTGCAAAAAAGAAGTAAACTTCTTGTCTTTGTATCCAATAAAAATCTACAAAAAAACTCCCGTATACTGTGCTTCTGTATACAAAACCGTCGTCAAAAAATTAATCAAAAGCCTAAAATTTTATAGAAAAAAATACGCTTATATTCCTTTAGCCGAGATTCTTTTTGAATATTATTCAAAATTGAAACTAAAAAAAGATTTTGTTGTCGTTTATCCTCCGACATTTTTTTCTAAAAATGCAAGACGTGGTTATTGTCACATGGAGTTGATTGCAAGGGAGTTTTCGAGATTAACAAATTTCAAATTAGAAAAAAATCTAATAAAAAAAACAAAATACACAAAACCTCAATACGCTTCTAAAAATAGAAAAAAGAACATCGAAAACAGTTTCACTGTGAATAAAAAATTAACAAAAAAATACAAAAATTCTTCGATTTTGATTTTAGATGACATCACAACAACAGGTGCAACAATAGAAACACTCATTGATATCTTGATTTCAGAAGGAATGGAAGATATAACTTCTCTTGTTGTAGCAAAGGCAGGAAAATGATACTAGACAATAATTTAATTTGTTATGAATATTATAAAAACCTCTACACATTAAAACCCGTTATCGAAAGTGGGGCAAAAGACGGTGATACAAAAGAAGACAAGTATTCTTTTAACAAAAACAATATGGCATTGTTGTTGATTGAAGAAGACATAGTAAATTCAGACGGCTATGGCTTGAAAAAAGGCTTCTATAATGTTGCTTGCGACAAATATATGGATTTTTTGTTTATTATTCAAAGCGGAAAAATCAAAGCCAAAATCCCCGTTGTCCAAACAAAATTAATCGAAAGCATCAACCCTACTCAGTTTAAGCCTCAAAAAATGAGCTACAAAAAATTCCAAAAACAAGAAGAAAAAAAATACAGAAAATACCTAGATGGAACAGATCCCTCTGAATTTAATGTAAAAACCGCACAAATACAACATCTGAATGAAGAAAATTCTTTCATAATAATATACAAT
>CAKURN010000095.1 GCA_934675695.1 uncultured Candidatus Melainabacteria bacterium
GTTGTGATGTATGTATCATCATCTTTTGTTGTGATGTATGTATCATCATCTTTTGTTGTGATGTATGTATCATCATCTTTTGTTGTGATGTATGTATCATCATCAGTTACTGTTGTTTGTATTATTTCTGGTTCACCTTCACAAGTTTCGTAACGTATGCCACCAGCTTCTGTTACTGTAGTTACTTCACCGGCTTCTGTTGTAACTATAATTTTGTCAGGGTCTGTTGTAACTATAATTTTGTCTTCTGCAGTTACTGTAGTTACTTCACCGGCTTCTGTTGTTGTTACAACTTCCATATCAGTTGTTGTTGTGATTATTGTTTCTGTTACTGTTATGATTTCGGCTGGGTCTGTTGTTGTTATGGTTTCCATATCGGTTGTTGTTGTGATTATTGTTTCTGTTACTGTTTCAGTTTCAGCAGGAATTGTTGTTGTTATGTATTTGTCAGGTTTGGTAGTTGAAGTTGTTCTAGTTTCATGTTCATCTATACCTGTTGTGCTTTCTGTTTTATTGTATTCTACCATGTAGTTGATGTCTTGGAGATTGATTGTATAATCTTCAATTGGGTCTCCATTTTCATCAATAGGAGCTGTAATATTTGCATATAAGTTGAAATCTGTCACATCAAGATTTCCATTTTCATCATACAAATCACTAAACAAATAAGGATTTGTTTCTGCTAATTGTTGAATAGATGATTGACCTAGTTCTATGTAGCTATTATATTTAGCAACTAGAGCATTGTATTGGTCTATTTGTCCATCGGTAAAACCTGCTTCTCTGAGGCTTGTTTCATCATAACTAAGTATGTCTTTTTCTTGTATATCAATACTTTTATCGGTAAACAAATTAGCAATATTATTGTATGAAGTCTCAATAGAATCTTTTATGCTCATTGGTTTTCCGTCTTCATCGACTTCGTCACCTTGAACGTAATCTAACAAATCCATATAGCTAGCACTGTCTGTAGTTTCATCTAACTCTGCCAATTCGCTGAAATTGACTTCATCTTTCTTAGCAGATAAATGAGTATTATGATAAGCAGTGTCTTCATTTGATGCAAGTGCCAAATCTTTCAATTCATTTTCATCATAGCCATCATTGTTTAAGAATGAAATAGAAGTGTCCGGAGTTACTATTTTTATGCCATTATTAGCAGCATTAACTAGTATATCAAGTATTTTATCATTTGAAGAAACATCTTGTCCGTCAAACAAAGCGTTATTGTTTTCATCTAACATTATTGCTTGTAGAATATTTTGTCCTGCCGGAGAATTGAAATCGATATTTTCTTCGCCATATTGATTTGATAGTAAAGTTATAACTTCTTCTTTTGTAACGTTATCTTCTTCGCTTGTTTTTAATTTAGATAAATCTAAAACATTTGATGTCATAAGTATTGTATCATCAGTAGTGTCCTCCATTGTGTTAAATGCAGCGGAAGCTTTATCGTATAATTGTTCCATCAAATATTCGCTGGTTGGGTTTTTTGAAAATCCATATTCAATACCGTTTGATTTTAAAATATCTTTTAAAGAACTATTAAGAGCGGCTCCGTCAGTTGAATCAAAGCCATAAGCGGAAGCAACCTGTTCAATTAAGTTTTGTTTGAATGTATCTTCATCTAGAACTTCTTTTCTTTCGTCATCAGTTGTTTTTGCCAATTCTACCAAATTTAACTCTTGTTGAGAATCGAAGTCGACTTTTGCACTTAAAACTTCACCTTTACTATCTGAATAGTCTAAGCTGCTGATGTCTTGGAAAACTAAAGAATTTACTTCTTCCTCTTCCATATTTGATAAATCAGCGTTAAGAATTATTTGTGGATCTATATCATAAGCAGAAATAGAATCAGGCATTCTATAATTTTCGTAGAGTTGTTGTTCGGTTTCTGATAAATCACTGTAATTTTTTTTACCATCTAAAAATTCTTCGATATTTCCAACTGCTTGTGTTAGACCGCCAGAGGTTTCCAAATCTGTTAATAAACCGATTTCGCTGCTATATATATTTTCAACAAAATAATTTTTTGCAACTGCTTGATGAAATTCAGGATTGTCTTTGTTGTTGTCATACAAAGTAACGGCAGCACTAACCATTTCGTTTGAATCATCTGAAATTGTTTGTTCCCATTCTCCTGTTTTTTTGTTATAAACTGCATAAGTTCCATCAATTAAACTTTGGACAGTTTTATTGTCATTATCTTTAAAGCCTGCAACAACACTACCATTTTCTGTTCTTGCTGAATGATTTTTATCATTTCCTAAAACAACGGTAGCAGAAGTTTTATCTTGTTGGATTCTTGATTCTGTAACCAAAGCTCTATCTTGAGCTTTTTCGGCATTTTCTTGGGCTTTAAGAAAATTTTGATAATCTTTATAATAATCTGAATTTTCATCGTTGAATTCACTAAAAGCATCTTCTATTGCATTTTCAGAATTTGACAATTCTTGAGCAAGCTTTTCAACTTGTGCTTGGGCTTCATCTGCTTGGGCTTGAGCACCATCTAATTCTTCTTGTGCTTGAGAAAGTTTTGTTTCAAGTTCTGCTATTGTTTTTTCCATTTCTGATTTTTTTGCAGCATCTTCTTCTGTCAGCATAGCTTCTTGAGTTTTTTCAAGAGTTGTTATTACTGTAGATAGGTACATACGCTTACTGTCCAAATATTCCGCTGCATCATTTAAAGCCGTTGTTGCAGATTTCATATCACTAGCTTTATCATCACTGCCTCTTTCGAAAACACTACCATTATTTTCGGCTTCTGCTTTCTTCGATTGGATACTTGTTGCATTCGTTTGAATGTTTTTTATTAAGTCTGAAAAATTTTCCCAATTGATTCTGAAACCCATCTTAACTACCTTCCTTTTCTTGTTGCTCTACTTTAATTTTTTATTTCCACATGAAAACTTCTATTAAACGTAAAAGGTACATTTTCTTCACAAAACTTTACAAAAGAGCTCACTAAAATTTAACAATTTTCTTTTTTACAATTTTTTTGATAAAATCAAATTAAGAATTTTAGGGGAATGTTGTGAAAGAAAGAGTAGCATTACTAATCATAATTACAATTTTAATCACTTTTTTGATTGTTTTTCAAAACTACTTTAATACAATGTGGGCAATAATCTCCCTTATTTGTTTTATGTTTTTGTATTCATTTTATATGTATTGCGTGCAAAAATATCAAAAAAGAAAACAAAAGAAAAATCCCCCAATCATCAACTATGACTATCATCCTTTTGTTTCGGTGATGATTCCTTGTCACAATGAACAAGATGTTATTGAAAAAACGGTAGAAAACATCTCAAAACTCGACTATGACAAGTACGAAATAATTTTGATAGATGATAGAAGCACTGATTCAACCCCTGAAATACTAAAAAAACTGGAAAACGAAAACAAAAACATAAAAATCTTAATAAGAAACCAAGACGCAAAAGCAGGAAAATCGGCTGTATTGAATGATGCAATGAAATTAGCTACAGGAGAAGCGATTCTTGTTTTTGATGCTGATGCAAAAATCAACCCTGATTTTCTAAAAGAAATGCTTCCAAAATTAGAACCGGCGGATGTTGGTGCTGTACAAGCTCAAAAAGTAATAATAAACGCTAAACAGAATTTTTTGACACAATGTCAATATAATGAATATATTTTAGATACTCATCTGCAAACAGGTAGAGATGCCGTAAGAGGTGCAGTAGAACTAAGAGGAAACGGCGAACTAATCAAACGCCAAGCCCTAAACAGTATCAATGGCTGGAATGAAGAAACAATCGTAGATGACCTCGATATGTCAACAAGACTCCATATAAAAGGCTGGGATATCAGATTTTGTACCGAAACTCAAGTTTTTGAAGAAGGTGTTGTGACATTTCCTGCTTTAATCAAACAAAGACGCCGTTGGGTAGAAGGCTCAATTCGTCGTTATTTAGAGTATGCAAAAGATGTTTTGACAACAAAAGACATGTCGCTTCGTGTCGGATTTGATTTGATTGCTTATATTTCAGAATTTTTGCTGCCGTTTTGGTTGATTACAGAGATATTTATTCAAGCATTCAAATTTGTAAAAGGCTATGACAACTGCATTTTGTCTTCTATCGTTATGGTTGTTGCAACGGGAATATTTTTTACTTGTGGATTTGTATACAGTCTAAAAAGATACGCTAATATGAAGTTTTTCCAAGCGTTTGGGCAAGCAATCGTGACTTCTGTTTACTTTTTGACTATTTGGTTTCCTATTGCAATGTTTATTATATTTAAAATAATTTTCACAAAAAAAACCATGGACTGGGGCAAAACCGTTCATGGCGTTACTTCTATTACTTTAGAGGAAATTAACAATGCAAACTAAAACATTTCATTTTATTGCAATTGGTGGTGTCGGACAGAGCGCTTTAGCGAAAATTCTTCTGCAATTGGGCTACAAAGTGACCGGTTCTGATATACAAAATAGCAAATATACAAAACTGGTAGAAGATTTAGGAGCAGAAGTTTTTATCGGACACAAAAAAGAAAACATAAAAGGTGAGCCGACTGTCGTTATTTCTTCTGCAATAAAAGAAGACAATCCTGAATTGATAGAAGCAAAAAGACTAGGACTGGAAATTTTGCACCGTTCAGACTGTTTGAAACTTATTTCTGAAAAATTTCCGATTTTTGTGGGGCTAGCCGGAACCCATGGAAAAACCACAACGTCCGGGCTTTTGAGTTTTATTTTGGATAGAATGGGCGAAAACCCTTCTTTTGCAATAGGTGGAATTATTCCAAAATTGAACATCAATGCAAATGCTTCAAAAACTTCTAAAATTTTTGTTGCAGAACTGGACGAATCAGATGGAACTATCCAAAAATATCACCCTAATTACTTTTTGATTAACAATTTAGAAGAAGACCATCTGGATTACTACAAAAACGGGCTTTGCGATATATTGGCTACTTTTGAAAAAACTGTTTCTAATATGCAAGAAAACGACAAACTGTTTCTTAATGTAGACAATATGGGCTGTAATATCTTTAAAAGCCAAACTGATTTTAAAAACATAATTACTTATGCAATAGACAATGTTGCAGACTATATGGTAAAAAACATAAAATTTGTTGAACTGGATTCCAGTTTTGAAGTTTATAAAAAAGATACTTTATTGGGAAAAATAAACCTTATTGTTCCGGGGTTACACAACATCTGTAATGCCCTTGCAATCGTAAGTATACTAGATACAATGGGTTTTGAATTTAGTGAATATGCAAAATTCTTTGAAGAATTTTCCGGCATGGGAAGAAGATTTCAGCTTGTTTCTGATAACAAAAAAACAAACATAAAAATAATAGACGATTACGCTCACCACCCTTCAGAAATCAAATCAACACTAAATGCTATTCAAAAATCAAAAAGAAGAAAAGTAGTAATCTTTCAACCTCATAGATACACTAGACTAAAAGGCTTGTGGAATGAGTTTTTGTCTGCATTTTACAATATAGATAAATTATACGTTCTAGATGTTTTTTCTGCGGGAGATGAATTTGATAGCGAATTTAATTCAAAAAACTTTGCCCATGATATAAAACAAAACAATGTAGATTGTGAATATATAGAAGGCGACATTGAACAAGCAGGAAAAACAATAGCTCAAAAATTGCACAACAACGATTTGGTTTTGACATTGGGAGCAGGCGATATTACAAAAATCGGCGGGGTTATAGATGATTTGCTCTCAAAATGATATAAAATTCTACGAAGATTTCTATTTAACAAACTTCAACACCTTGAAAATAAAGGCTTTGGCGAAGTATTTCTATATGCCTGACAATTATGGCGAAATGATTTCTTTGTATAAAAAATTCAAAAATCAAACCCCAATTGTACTGGGTAATGGCTCGAATGTTCTTTTTTCTTCTATTAAAATTGAAGAACCTATAATATATACAGGAAAAATGAAGAACTGTTTTATATTTGGAAACAATGTAGAAGTTGAATGCGGTATAAAAACCCAAACTCTATCAAAAACCGCATACGAAAAGGGGCTTTCCGGATTTGAATTTTTAATCGGAATACCTGCAACATTGGGCGGTGCTATATATATG
>CAKURN010000096.1 GCA_934675695.1 uncultured Candidatus Melainabacteria bacterium
AATCCGGAGGGTGTACAAGAGAGCTATCGTTTGCACATTTTTTAGAGTAGCTTGCAACAATAGTACTGATACCTACAGCAGCAGCCAAAATCGCCCCAGAACCCCAGAGGATTGGTTTTAGAGTTTTTTTGTAATCGAAGCTGTCTTTATTATCTTCTTCTTGTTTTTCTTCAGGGATAATTTCCGGAATTAAAAAAGAATCAGAAATAATATCAAAATCCGAAAAATCTTCTTGAAAGTTTTTTTGGATATATCTATTTAGCAAAACGCCTTTCATCGTGTCGTCTGCTTTTTTGGTTTTTCTTAAAAATGGATTCATTATAGAATCATTGTGAATCTTTGTTATTGTCATCTTTTTCCTTAAAATACAGTTTGAATAATTTTTTCAAAATTTCTTTTACTTTTTTTCTGTTTTTGTCTTTTTTATCTTTGTCTTCTTTGTTTTTGTTACCAATAAAAAGTGTCAATATTGTTTCAACAGGTTTTATTATTTGTTCAAGTTTTGAAGAAACAAAATTTTTCATTTCAAAAAGCACCATAGGAAGCTTTTCTGCTACACTTTTTGTAAAATCAACGATATTTAAAACTGCCGCTTGGACAAATTTCTGCACATTGTTGATAGTAGAAAGTGCAAAATTGACAACATTGTTTACGATGTTTAGTGCCATTTTTAATGGGGTTTTTAAGACTGTAGGCAATTTTTCAATATTTTGCATAATTTTTTCTTGAAATTGGGTTATTTTTTCAAGATTGATTATGGGTTTGTTTGACAAAAATTGAAGCAAGAACTCTTTTTTCAAGTCCAGTTGTTCTTTTAGGTCTGCTTTTTGTTGGGCTTGTATTTTTCGCCATTCTGCCATACATTCGTTATAGCTCATTTCACCGGCTTTTCTTGGAGTGTTTTTGTCTTTTGAAGCACCACCCATCGAACCTGAACAAATAGGACAAGTTCCAACCGGAAAACCATGCGGGCATTTGTTTGTATTGCTCGTTGTGACTGCGTAAGAAACCTGCAAAATAGCAACCTTTTCTTGAAAATCCGCACGCAAAAAACTAAAAAAGCAATTTCAAAAACCGCAAAATGCTTTTAAATTTGATTTCAGTTTTCCGACTATACGGTTACGGTATTAGCCAAGGAATTTCACCTTGATTTCCTGCTTAGCATATTTATATTATCATAAAAATAATTTTTAAAATAATAAATTTAAAAATATATTTATATCAAACCACTTCCAACTAAATTGTTTCTTTATTATTTTTGCTATCGGCGTTTTCACTCAGCGTTTCATCATCTGTGTCGCTATCGCTTTCTAAATCAGGGAGATTAATCTCGACACCCATTTCTATCAAGATATCTCTAGCTTTTGGGCCATAAGCAGTTTGTGAAAAATTTTCTAATATCGTTTGATAACAGGTGATAGCGTCACTTTGAGCTCCTCTGAGGCGAAAAATATTTCCGATTTTAAAATATATTGGAGCGAAACTTGCTTCAGGTAAAATGTCCATCTGTTCATCAAGCTGCAATTTTAATGCGATTAATTTGTCAGCGTCTTCCGGAGTGTAGAGTTCGTGTCTGTATATTTTTTTGGTCAAATCATCGACACTCAATGTCAATTCGTCTAGTTTTTCTTGGCTAACACCTTTCTTCTTGCCTTTTGCAGCATCAGCAGGTAGTGCTTGGTTCAAAACTAAAGCAATAACTAATATTATTGGAATTAATACCGATAATAATTGTTTCAAAGACTCCTCCTCTTAATACTATACTACATTATATTTGCCAAAAATCCTCAATCTTTGGGTTGAAATTTGCCTAAAATTTATTAAAATCAAAATATGAGAAAAATTCTTTTTATATTTTTATGTTTTGTGTTTTTGATGGCTTATCCTGAAAGCTTAAAAGCAGGAATAGAAGAAACATTCGTCCCTGCCGGTTTTTATGGGTCGTGGGGTGTGATTTCAAAATTAAAAAACTGTACAGATCCTAATGTCTTTAATTACGAAAGCAGAGATATCTGGATTTTATCAGGATATGGAGAAATTTTGGTTCTTGAAAATATAGAATCAGGTGCAAAGTCTGAAATAATAATGAAAGAAAAAAACAAAGACGGAAAAACATTGAAGTTTGAACGCAAAAAAATAGTAAACAATTTTGATGAAAAAATCATCTACAAAGAAACAGTGACTTTTGTTTTGAATGGAAATAATTTTTCCGGAACAGACAATTTTATAATTGAAAAATACACAAAAAAAGGCTCTTTGATATCTAAAAATTCAGCAAATTACCAAGTAGAAGGTGTAAAAATTGCAGGTATGAAGCCTTAAAAAAACACAAAAAGTGAGTTTTATAACCCACTTTTTGCTTTAAACTACTCTAATTGTCTTCTTGAATATTTTTTCCAAGCCAACTATCGGCTCTGGCTCCTGCCATTATTTTTCCATCGGCTCTAACTCCATAGCCAAAAGGACAGAAGTCTTTAACATCATCACAGCTTGTAGAACCTTTTGAACTATCAAAGCCATCAATATCAATACACATAATTTTATAAGAAATATCTATCCCTTTTGCATCTGCATAATTTGCAGGGAATTGATTTGGGGGAGAAAAATATCTTAATTTAATGGTAGACGAAAGTTTGTTGTATTTGTCCGGTTGCACTTCTAAAGAGCCAAATTGCGGAACTCCTGACTGATAAAATACGATATCATCTGTTGTTACTATTTCTTTTCCCATAGCTTTTGCAGATGATTTACAGAGTTCGTCAAATTTTTGTTTTGTTGCGGCAACTGTTGCATCTGTCACTGTTCTAGTCATTTTTGTTCCTGTTGCAATCATAGAAATTTTTTCATTAGACGACAACCACGCTCCGATTGTACCTGTTTCGGTAGAAGTATTGCAATCAGTGGATTTTACAGATAAAACTTCTGCCATTGTTTTACAAAAATATGTTCTTGTGCTGGTGACATTAAGCACATTTGTTGTGCAGTCTGCTTTTATCGCCAAATCCCCATCACAGTAGTATTTGTCTGAATTAATGAGAGTCGAGATTGTTTGATAAAAGACACTGTTTGCTTTTTTAAATTTGAGTATATTTTCATCGGGTTTTGAATGATTAGCGGCAGGTATTATTACAGCGGTTATTATTCCAATAACCGTCAGCGTAATCATTACTTCTGCTAAAGTAAACGCTTTTTTCATATTAATTCCTTCCAGTTTAATAAAATATTAGCACATTGTATTCAAAAAAAGAATACAATACATGTTGCAAAAAAGAATATATATTAAAATAGATATTTTAATGCACAATAGTAATATGACGAATTTTAATCCCGTAAAACTGGAGAAAACAGTAATAAGTATTAGAATAGATAATGAACTGTTGAAGACAGTTGATGAAATTTCTTTTAAAACCGATATTTCAAGAAATGAACTCATTGTTCAATGTATCGAATATGCACTAAACAATATGCAATAAGCCTGTATTCTTGATTTTTAAGGTTTAATGAAGTAGAATAAAAACTATGAAAAAGCTTTTAAATTTTGCATTTTTGTTTTTTGTTTTATTATTTGCTTCAGGCTGTTCTACATTGACTTATGTAGGTGATGACTATGTCGCAAATAATACCCAAACGATAAAAACTTCTGAAGATTTTTTGTTTAATGTATACAAAAAACAACTCAACGATACAAATATAAAAATAGGAATTTCAAAAACCCCTATTGCAGAATTGTTGGCACTTTATGTCCAAGTCGAAAACTATTCTTATGACACACCTTTTGTCTTTAAAGTAGAAGATTTGAGGGTTTCGACCGCTAATGGAAATATTCCTTTTATTACAACAAACAACTACCTTTCTATTTGGCAAAACCAAGAAGCAGCCTCTATGGCACAAATGGGTACAATGAGTGCTACATTAACTACAATGACCGGACTAAACAGTAACTACAACGACTACAATCAAGGTATTGCACAAAACGCTGCCCAACAAACAACCACAAGTGCTTTTAACAGTATAGAAGCAACAGGAAACCAAATTTTAAAACACTCAATAAGATTGTCTTCTACAATAAACCCTAGAAAAAGCCAGTATTTCTACTTCTTCTTTGAAAATACAGAAGAAGAAATAACCGTAAAATACAAAACGCTCGAATACAAATTTAAAATTTAAGGAACTTTTTTTGCAATTTTTCGTCAAAAATAAAAAAAGAGCAATTTAGTTGAGGTAACAATGAAAAATAAAATTTTTGACTGTATAATTTTAGGCGGTGGGCCAAGCGGTTTGTCTTGTGCATTGTATGCAAAAAGAGGGGGTTTGGATGTTGGAATAGTGGATATTTCGGCTCTTGGCGGCACACCTGCAAATTATTGCGAAATAGAAAACTATCTCGGTTTTTCAAAAATACAAGGATATGAACTTTGTGAAAAATTTGAAAAACACGTTGATGATTTCAAAATCCAAAAATTTCCTTATGAAGAAATGAAAAGTGTAGATTTAACTTCTCCAATTAAAACAATAAAAACACAAGACAACGAATTTAAAACCAAAACCGTTGTTATAGCAACAGGTGCAAAGCCAAAACCTTTGGGAGTTAAAGGAGAAATAGAAAATATAGGCAGAGGTGTTAGCTATTGTGCTGTTTGTGATGGAAGTTTTTACAAAAACAAAATCGTTGCCGTTGTTGGGGGTGGAAATTCTGCACTGGAAGAAGCGATTTATTTGACCCAACATGCAAAAAAAGTCTACATAATTCACAGACGTGATAAGTTTCGTGCAGATGAAATAGTACAACAAAGGGCAAAAACGAACAAAAAAATCGAATTTGTTTTGAACTCCGTTGTAGAAGAAATTTTGGCAAACGAAAAAGTTTATGCAATAAAAATCAAAGACACAAAAACAAACGATATAAATGTTGTTTACTTAGATGGAATTTTCCCGTATGTCGGTTTAATGCCAAATTCTGAAATTTTTCAATCTCAAGTTCAATTAGACAAAAATGGTTTTATTGAAACAGATTGCAATATGAAAACATCGACAGATGGAGTTTATGCAATAGGTGATGTTAGAAATACACCCCTAAGACAAGTAATAACTGCGGTTTCTGATGGTGCAATTGCAGGAGTGAAGGTTGCTAATTATTTGCTTGAAAAGAATGAAGTCTTGCAAAAAGAATTAAATAGAGAATTTTAAAAACAATTGCATAAAACAAATATAAAAACAGCTGCTAGATTTAGCAGCTGTTTTTGAGTCTTTTATTTTTTAGTTATTGAACTTTTGCTTTATCTTCTTCGGTTAAGCCTTTGATTGTCAAGTTTACTCTACCTTTGTCGTCGATTTTTTGAACTTTAACAATAACTTCTTGACCAATAGTCAAATGAGGTTCGATTGTTTCAATTCTTTCTTGACAAACTTGTGAAATATGTACCATTCCGTCTTTTCCCGGAGCTAATTCTACAAAAGCACCTATCGGAATGATTCTAACAACTTTACCTTTGCAAACCATACCAACTTCAGGTTTGAATGTTAAGTCTTTAATCATCTTTTTCGCAAGTTCTGCACCTTCTTTGTCATTTGATGTGATTGTGACTTTTCCGTCATCTTGGATATCGATTTCTGCACCTGTAGCGTCAATTATGCTTCTAATCATTTTTCCGCCAGGGCCGATTACTGTTCCTATGTCTTCTGTTGGGATTGTCATAGACATTAATCTAGGAGCGTTTGGTGAAACTTCCGGACGAGGAGCTGAAATTGCTTCTGCCATACAATCCATAATGTACAATCTACCGTCTTTTGCTTGACCTAAAGCACGTCTTAGGGTTTCGTTTGATATGCCTTTAATTTTCATATCCATTTGAAGTGCAGTGATACCTTCTCTGTTACCTGTAACTTTGAAGTCCATATCACCCAAAAAGTCTTCAATACCTTGAATATCAGTAAGAACGATATCGCCATCGTCTTCGTGGATTAAACCCATTGCAACGCCGCCTATCATACATTTTACAGGAACACCTGCGTCCATCAATGCCATAGAAGAAGCACAAGTAGAGCCCATAGA
>CAKURN010000097.1 GCA_934675695.1 uncultured Candidatus Melainabacteria bacterium
CAAAGCATCCATTGCACAAAGAGTTTCTTTAGGTGATAAAGTTTCACTAGGAGCTTTTTTAATAGCTTTTTGTCCGTTTGCAATTATTGAACCAATTGCATTTCCCAATTTTGACGTAATTTTTCCAATACCCATTTTCTTGAATAATCCTTTCTCTTAATTTCTCTTGTAAACATTTAAAAATCATAAAGAAAAATTTTTGCTATTTAAAAAGTATTGTTTTTATTAAAATTCTATTTTTGTGATAAAATAGGACAATAATAAAGACTTTTTGAGGAGAAGGCTAAAAATGGCACTTGTAGATGTACTATTAAAAATTTTCAAAGATCCAAATGTTAGAAAAATCAACAAAATTATGCCTATCGTTGATAGAATAAATGAACTGGAAGAAGAATTTTCAAAACTTTCTGATGAAGAATTGAAAGCAAAAACTTCAGAATTTAAAGAAATTCTATCTAAACGTCCGACTTCTCCTGACCCTAAAAAAGACTTAGAACTAGAAAAACAAGCCCTGGATGAAATTCTTCCTGAAGCTTTTGCAACAGTTAGAGAAGCAGGAAAAAGAGTCTTAAATCTTCGCCATTTCGATGTTCAATTAATAGGTGGTATATTTCTCCATGAAGGACACATTGCAGAAATGAGAACAGGGGAAGGTAAAACTCTTGTTGCGACATTGCCCGCTTACTTAAACGCTTTAACAGGTAAAGGAGTCCATGTTATTACAGTAAATGATTATTTGGCGAAACGTGATAGAGATTGGATGGGAAGAATCTATGAATTTCTCGGTTTAACCGTCGGTGTTATTCTTTCTCAAGGCGAATACAATTCTTACGAAAACAAAAAACAAGCTTACGCATGTGATATCACATACGGCACAAACAATGAATTTGGTTTTGATTATTTAAGAGATAATATGGCATCCAGTGTTGATGCTTTGGTTCAAAGACCTTATTACTATGCAATTATTGATGAAGTTGACTCAATTTTAATTGACGAAGCAAGAACGCCTTTGATTATATCGGGAAGACTTGAAAAATCAGCTCAAACATATCAATTAATGGCACAAATCGCCCCAAAATTAAATAAAGACGAAGACTATGAAGTAGATGAAAAAAACAAAAACATAATCTTTACGGAACAAGGCGTTGTAAAAGCCGAAAAATTGCTTAATGTTGATGAATTGTTTGATATGAAGACACAATACGCTCATCATCTTTTGCAAGCTTTAAAGGCAAAAGAATTGTTCGTAAAAGACACTGATTATGTTGTGAAAAATAATCAAATTATGATAGTAGATGAGTTTACCGGTCGTATTATGGAGGGTCGTCGCTGGTCTGAGGGGCTTCATCAAGCGATAGAAGCAAAAGAAAACGTAAAAATCCAAGACGAAACCCAAACTTTAGCTTCTATTACTTTCCAAAATTTGTTTAGATTGTATCCAAAGTTGTCAGGTATGACAGGTACTGCAATGACAGAAGAAGCGGAATTTGGCAAAATATACAATCTTTCTGTTACTCAAATTCCAACAAACAAACCGGACAAAAGAATTAATTATCCTGATGTAATATATAAAACAAAAGCCAAAAAATACGAATTTGTTGCAAAAGAAATTCAAGAAATGGCAAAAATCGGAAGGCCGACGCTTGTTGGTACGATTTCTATCGAAAAATCTGAGTATTTGTCTTCTTTGCTTAAAAAAATGGGTATTAAACACAACGTATTGAACGCAAAACACCATGAAAAAGAAGCTTATATTATTGCACAGGCAGGACGTTTGGGTGCAGTTACTATTGCAACAAACATGGCAGGTCGTGGTACAGATATTCTTCTTGGCGGTAATGCTGAGTATTTGGCAAAAGAAGAATTAGATAAAAAAGGCATCACACAAGACGACCCTGACTGGGAAAAATTGAAAGACGAAGCCTTAAAAGAAGCTCGAAAAATCACCCAAATAGAGCATGATAAAGTAGTTGAACTGGGAGGACTCCACGTAATAGGTACAGAACGTCACGAATCACGTCGTATAGACAACCAGTTGCGTGGTCGTGCAGCTCGCCAAGGTGACCCCGGTTCTACAAAATTCTTCTTATCTTTAGAAGACGATTTGATGAGAATTTTCGGTGGAGAAAAAATCGCAAATCTTATGTCTATGCTAAACATAGAAGACGATATGGCAATCGAAAATGTCTTAATTACTCGACAAATCGAATCAGCACAAAAGAAAGTTGAAACTTATCATTTTGATATAAGAAAATCTGTTCTTGAATATGATGATGTTATGAATATTCAAAGAGAAAAATTCTACGCTCAAAGAAGAAAAGTTTTGTTAAGCAAAGATTTGTCTTCTGATATTAAGTTTATGATTGAAAAAGAAGCAGATAGAATTTTGACTCAATATATAAACAAAGACATGTCACCACAAGAGTATGTTTTGGATGATTTAGACATGTTCAAAAAAGAATTTTTGAGCGTATTTCCTCAATTGAAAGACAAATTCAATATAGATGAAATAAAAAATCTAAGATATGCAGAAATTTCTCAAAAATTAAAAGAAATGGCTCTTGATGGTTACAGACAATTTGAGCAAGAAACTATAAAAAGCTTTAATGAAGGAATGCATCAGTATTATCAAGACGATTTTGTTGAACAAGTTCCATTTAGAGATGACAATATCGTTCGTCACATCGAAAGAGATATTTTGTTGCAAGTTGTTGATGCAAAATGGATAGACCATTTGGGAAATATCGATATGCTAAAAGATTCAATAAATTTGGTTGCTTATGGACAAAAAGACCCGCTTATTGAATACAAAAAAGAAGCATACAACTTATTTAATGCTCTAATGGCGGAAATTCAGTCAGAAACAGTTCAGCATTTGTTTAGGGCTAAATTTGGTATACAGATAGTAGGTGAATAAAAAATTAAAAAAGACAATATTTTTTATTCCTGTGTTTTGTATGGGCAAAGGCGATTAAGAAATAATGTTCAAAAAAATTTCGTATAATTTGCAACGTGTAGAAAAGATGCCGTATTCTTCGTATGGTTTATTGGATTATTCTAAAAAAAATACAAATCCATTCAACAAAGCCCAAAAAGAACAAGTTTTTGTTGATGAAACACAAACAAATCCTTTTAAAGAAGAAGTAAAAAACGATTTTCAAAAAGATTTTGAAGAAAATTACAAAAATATAGATTCATTTCTTAAAAAAGTTGAATTTGAAACATCAAAAGGAGAAACTATATCTATAATTTCCGATGCTGTTTTAGATGCCGGAGTGCTTGTGTCGGGATTTTTGTGTGATAAAAAATTGCCCAAAAATTCATTTTTGTTAGTTGATAGAGGCAAAAAATCAATCAAAACTTTTAATGAAAATAATGAATTACAAATGGAAACAAGTATAAAAAACGGCGATGTTTCGGGAATAAAATTATTTAGAAAAGATTTTGACTTTAAAATCGATGTATACGACAAAAAAATACTAGATAGATTATTTAATTCAAATAAAACAACACTAAAACAATACCAAAAATTTGACAAAGAAGGTGAACTTCTAGAACAAATTAAATATTCAAGAACAGGAAAAATAGAAAGTTATTTAAAATGCGACAAAAATTCTAAACAAGAAATTTTGTTTGATACCGGTCAATATGCTATGAATTCTGATTTTGTACCCTTACAATACAATTTTTATAAAAACGACAAAAAAACAAAATCTTTAAAATATTCTTATGCACTTCCTTTTCAATATGAAGAATATGATGAAACTACATCAAAAACAACAAAAGTATTAAAACTCCAAGGCATAAAACCAAAAGTATCTAAATATATGTTCTACAACAGCTTGAATGGAAATTTAATCACCAGCGGAAGCATTTAAGTGTTATATTTTTTATCTTTTGGGCATTAAATTTTTATACTTAAAATGGGGTTTAAGATGTCGAGCGAAAAAAGTTTTCCTGGTGCTGAATTTATTTCTAAACAATTAGATATTGATGATTTTGATTCAGACGAAAGAAAAGCAATTGTTTATACAACAGTCGTTATTGTGTGTTGTACATCGTTTTTTGCATTTTGTGCTTACATTTTTATGTAAAATTTCTATAAAATTACTTCAATTCTTTTCTGATTTTTTTATCAATTTCAAAAATTTCATCGAGCGTGGGATTTTTGATGTTGTCGTGTTTTTCTACTTCGTCAAACACGATTTTTTCAATATTAGTAAAGTTTATTTCGTTATTCAAAAATTTATAAACAGCAACTTCATTTGCTGCATTTAATATAGCAGGCATGATGCCGCCTTGTTTTCCGCATTCTATAGTTAGTTTTAAAAGAGGAAATTTTTCTGTATCCGGTTCAAAAAATTCTAGTTTGTTTCCTATAGGATTGAAACTATCGCTTTTTATGCCTTGAAATCTTTTTGGATAAGTAAGTGCATATTGAATAGGAATATGCATAGAAGGCACACCCATCTGTGCCAAAAATGAACCATCAACAAACTCTACAAAAGAATGAACAATACTTTGTGGGTGAATAACGACTTTTATGTTATCGTAATCGTAGTTGTATAAATGATGTGCCTCTATTACTTCTAGTCCTTTGTTCACAAGAGTTGCACAATCAACTGTTATTTTTTTGCCCATTGCCCAACGGGGGTGATTTAGTGCATCTTTTACAGTAAAATTTTTCATTTCTTCTTTTGTATTGTTGAGAAAAGGTCCGCCCGAAGCTGTTATCCAAAGACGTTTTGAAAAATTGTCCTCAAACCTGCTTAAGCATTGCAAAATTGCACTATGTTCAGAATCTATAGGCAAAATCTTTACGTTATTTTTTTCCGCTTCTCTCATTACAATATCTCCTGCCATAACAAGAGTTTCTTTGTTTGCAAGAGCCACTGTTTTTTTGTTTTCGATTGCTTTTAGTGTTGCTTTGACTGAAACTATGCCATTTGTTGCAGAAACTAAAATATCATAATCATTTAAAGAAGCAAGCTCAATAAGCCCGTTTTCGCCATATAAAAACTCAATATTTGGAAATTCTTCTTTTAATTCTTTGATTTTTTCTTGATTTTGAATGCAAACGTATTTTGGGTGAAATTTTTTTATTTGTTGCTTCAAAAGCTCAATGTTATTTCCACAAGCGAGTGCAACAATATTAAATTGATTTTCTAATTTTTCAACAACCTCTAGAGTTTGTGTGCCAATTGAACCTGTTGAGCCGAGTAAAATAATATTTTTCATTTTTTAATTTTCTTCTTTTAATTTGTCTTGTTTTATGTAATCACACATAGTTTCGAGGCGTTTTTCTTCCGTAATTTTCATAAAATCATCTATGTTCTTGACTTTGCCTAATTTTAGAGCCAATTCATACATTAAAACACAATCGTTGCATAGTCTGTATTTTGAATATTGGATAGAACCTGCAAGAGGTGCGGTTTTTGCACATGCACTACAATCAAACATCTCAAATTCTGATTCAGGATTTTCTTCTATATCGTCCAATTTCATTTGGTATATAACTTTTTGCATATCAGAAATTATTTCTTCATTGGTCATCGTTTTCAGCCTTTAAACTTGTGTATATACCTTGCATTATATTCTGAAAATCTTGTTCTTGCAAACTGGAAGCACTTTTGAATATGCGATTAATAGGAAGATTTCTGTCATACCATCTTCTTTTATAGCTTTGTGAATACAAACCCAAAACCCTATTAATCCCCAAACTCAATGGGAGTTCAGCTTTTTCTCTTGAGTTTATTTTTATTGCTTCAATGATTTTTAAAACTTCTCTTGCGATTTCATAGTGAGATTGTATAGAAAGTTCTTTTAATATGGAAAGAACATTATTTGCGTATGGTTTTGAATCATACCAACGTTTTTGTGTTTGTGCATTTCTATTCATAGTAAAATTATAAAATTTTTCCAAAAAATCGACAAATTTGTAAAGAAAATTAATTTATTCTAGTTGTGTGTATTGCAAAAATGTTAAGAAATGTAACAAAATAAAGCAAAACAGTCAATTTTTTACTTTCGATATACTTTATATATATG
>CAKURN010000098.1 GCA_934675695.1 uncultured Candidatus Melainabacteria bacterium
AGCGAAAGGAGTGAAGAAATCTTTGATTTCACAGGCGGAAAAAATCAAACCTGTGCGAAGTAAATTAAATCGTTGAGATTTAATTTACGTAGTCCTTAGAACTGTGACGTAGGATAATCGAGGCTATTGAGCGACATAGCGAAACAAAAGCCGAGATACCCACAGGAGCAAAAAAACCTGTGCGAAGCTGAAATATCAAACCGTTCAGGTTTGATATGAAAGCGAAGACCTTAGATAGCCGCCGTTACGACTGAAGCGAAAGCGAAAGGAGTGAAGAAATCTTTGATTTCACAGGCGGAAAAAATTAAACCTGTGCGAAGCAAAATGCGAAGCCGATGCGATAATCAACAAGGTGTTGAGCCTTGGTGATTAAGCATTACGATAGCGACGTTTCAAATCTTTGATTTGACAGGAGCAAATATATTCAGAGTGAACGAGCTTGCGTTGAGCAAGCGAAGTGCAACTGTTGATAGGCGACGTGGAACGAAGTTCCTCAGGAGCGAATGCGAAGCCGGTGCGATAATCGGCAAAGTGAAAATTAAACATAACAATAGCCGCCGTTTAAATCTTCGATTTTATAAAAAAATAATAAAATAAGCGTATTAAAAAATTCAATTCTTGTTTTATAATTTTGTTATGATGAAGCGTTATATTGTTGCCGAAATAATAGTCTGGACTACCCTTTTGCTCATTATTTTTACAGGGGCGATTTTTGGCTATTCAAAATTGTTTGTTGAACCTAACGTCTACACTATCCAATTTAAAGACATTGACGGTATAACAAAAGGCTCTCCAGTCCGTTTTATGGGCATTAACGTAGGATATGTAAGAAGACTAAAAGCATCAGGAAAACACATCAACGTGCAAATTCTTGTAACAAAAAAGAATATGAAAATACCCAACGGAACTGTAGCTAGAGTCGAGTTTTATGGACTCGGGGGTTCAAAATCAATCGAATTAATGCCGCCTGATGGAGATTGTAGAGTAGGAATATTAACAGGCGATAACATTAGGCTTCATGATATAATTTTAGAGGCTATTGGGCTTGTTGACGTGGTAGAAGAAATAGAAAAATTCGTTAAAGGAATAGACAAAAATTCTACAAAAAATATGCTTGATTCTGTTTCAAAATTGAAATCAGACAATTTTTCTAAAATGAATACAAAAATAGATGACGCAAAAACACAAATAGACAATTCTACAACATCATTCAAAGAAAAAGAAAGAAGATTAAAAGGAAAAGTGAATGACTTTTCAAAAAGTATTGAAAAACACAAATAGTCTTATTTTAGGCTGTTTGCAAAAGTTCTTATTTTTTGGATATAGTTTGTAAATTTTTCAGGATACAAATCGAAATCGCCCTCTTGTTTACCTTTTTCATTTGCTAAGATATTATCTTCTTGTAAAATTTTTATTGCTTCATCTAGTTCGTCTGCTTTTTCTAGCAATTCTTCTTTAGAATATGGAAGAATATCCTTTTCGATTTCGCCATTAGTCCATTCATTGTTTTCTAGAGTTAATTTTTTAAAAGTATTTGTTTTGTTATTTTGTGTGCTTAAACTTAAATTCGGCTCTTTTAGATATTTTGAAATTCTAAAATCATCTACAGTTTTTTCATCAACCAAATCTTTTAAAAACACTACACCGTCGTTTTTTGAGGTGATTATTCCTTTTGTGGGTTTTCCATCTTTGAACAATTTTACAATTTTAGGTGTGTTCATTGTTTGGCGAAAAGTGTCTGAATTTATATCAACATCAAAACCTGTATTAATACCGTAAGGGCTTGTTTTTTGTCTGATAGGCAAACCATTTAAGAACGACGTTTCTTCATAAATACTACCTCTATTAGAGCCCTGGTCTTTTGTGATTAGTTTTCTTTCTGCTGTTTTTCCATCTTTTGAATAGAATGTAGCTTTTTCAATTCCTAAACATTCTCTTGTTTCAATATCGGATAGTTTTTTGCCATCTATTGAAAATTCTAGGATTTTGTCGCCTTTTTTATTGATATCAACTTCAGAAGCTGATTTTGGTTTGATTATTTTTGCGATTTTGCCGTTGTTGTGAAATTTTAATTGGGTTTTGCTTTTTGTTTCATTAAATGTGTTTATTTCAACGATTTTTTGCCCATTTGAAGACAAAGAATAATCAAAAGTCTTAAATAATTTTTCATTTTTTGTTGATTTTTTGACGTATCCATCAACGTATTCCAGAGTGATTTTTTCATTTTTGTTATTCATTGTTTTCATAACACCTGAAAAACCGCTGCCATCGGCGTTTTTTGCGACGCCTTTTTCCAGTTTTATGCCAATAATGGAATTTCCATTGTTGAAGAATTTTTTTACACCTTTTTCAAAATCGCTTTTGGTGGTTTTTAAAGGTTTTTGAATTTTTTTGTGATGTACAACACCAAATGCAAGCCCCACGAGCCCAATAGCTGCTATTGTAGAACAAACCAATTTCTTTTTGTCGGGTTTTGGTGTAGAAGTCGAAATATCTTTAGCTTTTGGTTTTTGTAGTTTAATGTATTTTGTGGTTAATGGGCTTAGCTGCGTAATTTTGGGCATAATTGTTCCTTTTGCATGTGTTTAAATGCACAAAAATAGAAGTTTAATCTTGTTCAAATCTTTCAAAAATCTTGTCTATATTTTGAAGATAGCTTTCTTGGCTGAAACATTCGTTTATTTCTTCGTTTGACAAGTATTTTTTCATATTTTCTCTAAAGTTGCCATTGTTGTTAAATGCGTCCAGTGCTTCTTTTTGGACGATTTTGTATGCTTCTTCTCTTGTTCTTTTTTCGTTTGTTAATTTTAAAAGACAACTTTGAGAATAGATGATTCCGCCGTATTTGTCTATGTTTTTAAGCATATTTTGCTCTTTTATCACAAGATTTAAAATCACATTATTGAAGCGATTTAGCATATAATCAATCAAAATAGTGCTATCGGGGAAAATCACTCTTTCAACAGACGAATGAGAAATATCTCTTTCATGCCACAAAGCTATATTTTCCATTGCAGAAATCGTGTTGCTTCTTAAAATTCTAGCCAGTCCGGAAAGATTTTCGCTTGCGATTGGATTTTTTTTGTGAGGCATAGCAGATGAGCCTTTTTGTCCGGAAGAAAAACCTTCTTCGACTTCGCAAACTTCAAAACGTTGAAGATGTCTTATTTCTATAGAAAAACTCTCAATAACAGCCCCAATCAAGGCTATCGCTTGAATGAAAAACGCGTGTCTATCACGAGCGATGACTTGAGTAGAGATTTTTGCAGGTTTTAAACCTAAAATCTCGCAAGTTTTTTCTTCTACCAAAGGGTCGATATTTGAATATGTGCCGCAAGGGCCGGAAATTTGTCCTGTCAGAATGTCTTTTAGTGCATAATTAAAGCGGTCTTTGGCTCTTTTTAGCATGTCTAATAAATTCAGCAATTTGAAACCAAAAGTAATAACTTCTGCAGCGATTCCATGGCTTCTTCCCAAACATACTGTGTTTTTGTGCTTAAAAGCGAGTTTTTTTACATTAGCAATCAAAATATCTAAATCTTCGTTTATTATTTTTGAAGCATCTTTAATCTGCAAAGCAAAAGCTGTGTCTATAACATCAGAACTCGTCAAACCCCTGTGGATATAGGGCGAATAAGTGCTGCCAACGTTTTCGTTTACGTTTTGCAAAAAAGCAATAACGTCGTGTCTGGTTATGGCTTCTATTTCGTTTATTCTTTCTACGTCAAATTTTGCAGTTGCTTTTATATTGGTGTAAATTTCTTCATTGAAATTGCCTAATTCAACTTGGGCTTTTATTACAGCCAATTCTACATCTAAATAATACGAGAATTTTGAATCTAATTCCCATATTTTCGCCATTTTTTCTCTAGAATATCTTTCAATCATACTTTTATTCTACAATAAAAATTTTTACTAATTGCAAAATCCAAAAAAATTTATAATAATATTGGTATGAAAAAAATCGTTTTATTTTTATTTTTGTTTAGTGTTGTAATGACTTCTGTTTTTGCTCAAATGGAGGTTATGCCTTATTATACAAGTTCAATAAAAAGGGCGGGAATAGGTTTTACTCTGGTTCATTCTCCTTTAGTTATGAGGCAAGAAGCAAAAAGCGATGGAAAAATACTGGAAACTCTGAATTTTGACTTCAAAAATGAGCCACAATGCTCAATAAACAAGCAAAAATGCGATTTAGATGATATTTTTGCAGTTTATAAAGAAGACAAGAAATTGGCGTTTTTGTCAACAATAGATGAAACAGAAGGCTGGTCTTTGGTTTGTTTTAATCAGTCAGAAAGCCCTGTTTGCGGTTGGGTAGAAGAAGATAAAAACAAATACTACACAACTAGAGAGTTTTTTGATTATTATGGAAAAAAATATGGAATGTATTTTTTTAAAGATGTCCAAAAACCTGATAGGACAATGTATTCTGCACCGGTAAAACAAACAAATTCCGTTGGTGTGGCTGATATGCCTCATCATATTGCTCCTTGGTTGTTTCAAGGAAACTGGGTATTAGTCAAGGTTTTGGACTTTGGAAATTCCCAAAAAACAGGCTGGTTGAATTTTAGAAACGACAACGGAAAATTGAAGATGTTTGTTAGATTTTAGTTTTTATTCAAATTTCAAATTTATCAAAACATCTTGCGGATAGACTTCGTTTATTATTTCGTTTGTTGCATCGATAATGAAAAACGAAAGATTTCCTCTCGAGATTTCAAATTCTTCCAGAGCTATTTTTATTTCTATAACGTCTTTGTATGCGATTTTTGAGCTTTTTGGGATTGTTTGGTTCCACAAACCCCAGTTTATTGATTTTGCAAAATATAATTTTGAAATTTTTTGACTATCAAAAACAAAACGAATTTCGTTTGAGAATTGGTTTTTTAAGATAGGGTATGTGTTTTCATTTTTGTTGACAAAACGAATAGAAGAAAAATTCTGTGCTTTTTCATTAGAAAAATAAATCGCAATTTGGTTTTCGATGTTTGTCCAGTTTATTTTTACTGAATTTTTGTTCAATTCAAATCTAAAATAAAGATTCATATCGTCATAGCCAAAATGGATATTTTTGATTAGTCTGGAAATGTTAGATGTAGGGCTATCGGGTACAAAAATAAAACCTGCATTTTCCCATTCAGATATATCTTCGTTTGTTGCTTTTAGAGTCGGGGTGATTTTTCCAATCGGATTTCTTAGTGGTCTTGTTGTTGCATTTGCTAAAGGAATAGACAAATATTGAGGGATTTCTATATTCAATATTTGATAAACATTCATTAAATGGCTTCTGAATAAAAAGTCAAAAACCCCGTCGCTCTTTGATTCGTTGGGTTCTCCATACCACCAATACCAGTCGCTGCTTTGGGCAATTAAGATTTCTCTTTTTGCTAAAAATAATTTTTCTTTTAATTCTTGCTTTTCAGCTTCTGTTTTTACTGTTTTTAAGGCTTTTTGCTTGTATTTTTCAAAGTCTTTTTCAACACTAGACAAATACAACCACGCAACGTTTTTTGTTGATTCGCCTATCCATAAGTCGAAATTTCTTTTTATCCAAGAACCTGATTGTAGATTTTCAATAGTTTCTTGTTTGTTTTTTTTGATAAAATCATTAACAAGAACGGTTTCTAAAGTTGAATCTTCTGAAATTAGTTTATACAAAGCATTCAAAAAATCATTGCCATCGTTTTGATAAGTTTCCCAGCAATTTTCTCCGTCCATTGCGATTGTAATGATATGATTTTCTTTTGGAGAATTTTGAAGCTTGTATTGGATTATTTTTATTTTTTCATACAAATCATTGGCAGCCACTCGATAATCATAATTTCCATAACCAAAATTAATTAAATTAGAAAAAAATGAATCGCCAAAAAGAATGTTTATAGGATTTTTGCTTTTTGTTTTGTAAACTTGTGCCAAATCAAAAGGATTTTCTAAATTGCCTTCAAAATCTCTTATAAATTCTCTTTTTAGAGTTTTTGAAAGTATCCCTTCATCAGAAATAGTCCAATTTATGCCATAAGAAGACAGCAATTC
>CAKURN010000099.1 GCA_934675695.1 uncultured Candidatus Melainabacteria bacterium
TGAAATTTGTGACTTCAGGATTTGCAGGGTCTAAAAAATACCCGTTATGTTCGTTTGGGTGAGAAACATACCCGTCGTAGTCGACTTTTTGTTTTGTTCTGTTTTGCCAAGTAGGTTGAACAGCTAAGATAGATTTTGGGTTTAGTTCCGGTGGTTTGTTTCCTACATAAAAGCTTTCAAACCAAGTGTGGACTTTTATTCCACGTTTGTGTGCTTCTGAAGTCCAAGCTTCTAAAACATCGAAGTTAAATTCCGGGTTTTGTTTTTCAAAACCATAAGATTCCATAGTTTTTGATGGGAAAATGGTTCTTCCATGGTAATAAGTTTCAAGAAAAACGTTGTTTATGCCGACAGATTTTATGTTGTCCAGAGTTTTTTGGACTTCTAACAAGTTTTTTTGTGTTGGTCTAATCCAAGTGCCTTTTAATTCGTTTGGAATGTATGGAACTGTGTAACGATAGGCTATTGTAGCGTTTTCTATTGATTCTTTTGCACATTCAAGAGAAGCTGTCGAATTGTCTTTTAGAGATTTTTTGTACTGTTGTTTTGCTTTTTTAAGATAATAATAAATATATCTGTCTTCTCTGTTATCAAAGTCGTTTTTTGTTGATATGAGGGTGTTTTCGACTTCTTCTATTTTTGATTTTGCAAAAAATCTATAGCTATCGATTGTAGTGTAGGCTTTTAGTTGTCTATCTAAGATTTCTACTTTTGTACCTATTTTTAAATTGTCGCCAATCCATTTTTTTGCACTTCCATGTCCTGAGATTACAAAACCGTCTTTTGGAATGTAAGAATTTGCACCTGTGAGTTTAGTTACTATACCGTCAATAACGACTGCTTCTTTGCCAAATTCGTTTGTGCCGGTTGTTCTTCCAAAGTTTTTTGTATAAATAACAAGCTGGTTTGCTCCTCTATATCCCGGGTAAGTGTTTTTTAAAATTTCTTCGTCATCAGGATAAATAGCGTTGATTTTTCTGGTTGCTTCGGACAAAACTCCATCTTGGACGTCTGATATTTCTATGTTTGTTTGTTTTTCTTTTTCTATTTTTTCAACTTTTTTGGTTGCGTATCTTTCAGGGTGTTTGTTTTTTTTGCTTTCGATTCGATTGATTATAATTGTTTCTTTTGGTTGTTGAACTTTTATGCTTTCTTGTGATTTTGGGCTATAGAGAAGATTGTCTTGAGACTTTTCTTCTTTGTAGATGATTTTTTCTTCTTTTAAAAAATTACTCAAATCCCCTGTCGTAATAGAAGCACTGTCTGCAAAAGCAGGTGCTAAAAGTAACAGCAGAAGAATTATAGTTTTAAAATTATTAGTAATTTTCAAAAATTTCCCTCAGGTTTTAATTTATACTAAAATTTTATAACAAAAAATTTAACACTACAAAAAGAATAGTATATATATTGGAATAAAAACTGCATTCGTTTATTAATATTCTTTAATAAATTGCCATTTTCTAAATTAAAATTATATAATATTAGTGGGGATTTATAGCGTAAACGGAACATTTTGTGAACAATTCCAAAATCGATAATTTTAATGAAATAAATTTCAGCAAACTGACTGCATCTATAGAAGATACAGTGAAAGTTGCAATGGAAAATTATTGGGAGTTGGATAATATAAGAGTAAAAACGAATGCTATCAACAACTTTAGAGATTTTAGACAAGAAGCCGTTATCTCTAAAATAAATTTTTTCTCCAGTCAAATCAAAGTCCAAAACCACAGACCGGTGATTTTTCGACTATGTGAGGAGTTTGTTGATGGTATATTAACAAAAGTCTTAAAAAACAGCCCCATTCCTTTTAGTTTGCAAAGATTGACAGAATTGGAAGTTAGAATTTTAAACAGTTTTTGTGAATTTTTGTACAAAAAAATCGATGCTATTTTAATCCCTACAACAGAAGTTAAAATCACAGAACAAAGTGATAAAAACATAAATATAGTCTTATTTGTTTCACTAGGTAAAGATGAATGTTCAAAAATAATGCTATCAATCCCCCAAGATAGGTTCAAATTTGAACAATTGAAAAAAGTAGTTTCATTTAGAGATGAAAACTTCTTGACATCTTCTTCTATTGTAAAAATCAAAGCAGGTAGCTCAAAAATCACACTTGATGAATTGAAAAATCTGAGTACAGAAGACATTGTTCTTCTTGAAAACAGTAATTCAACAAAACTGACGCTTGTATCCGGTGCTTTAACGAAAGTTTTTTCAACAAAAGCCGACCCTTCTTTGATTTTGAATATAGAAACAGATGAAACTGAAGATGAAAGCGATATAAATAGAGTTTTGTCAGATGATGAGGTAAGTATGGAAAAAAATCTCTGGGACGATATCCAAATAGAAATAAATGCTGAATTTGAAAAAGTTAAAATGACAATAGGCGAACTGAAACAAATCACACAAGGGCAGATTGTAGATTTAGGTTCTGTGTTTGATAATGAAATTTCACTTTTTGTAGAAAATAAAATTGTTGCAAAAGGTCAATTAGTCATTATTAATGATAAATACGCAGTAAAATTAGACAAAGTATTTTCACCCCAACAACCGGTTAAACCCCCGATTCAACCGGCAAAACCCCAAGCGGCAGCTCCTACAAAACCACAAGCAGCACCCCCTAGACCCCAAACAGCTGCAAAACCTTTGCCAAAGGGAGTTCCCCTAAAACCTCAAGCAGCTGCTGCAAAACAAATTCCGCACCCTGCTCCTCGTCCGGTGCCTCCAAAACCGCAGCCACAGCCTGCACAAAAAGAAGATTTTGATTATTCAGATTTTGAAAAATAAAAGGAAAAATACAAATGATAACATATTTAACAGCTTTCATATTTTATACCCTTGCAATGGTCGGAATTTTGCTACTCGGGTTTGTTGTGTATAAAAAATTCAATTTCCCAACAAAACTCAACGCTAATGGTTTGATTAAGATAGTTGATTCTTGTGCTATTGGGGCGAAAAAAAATCTTCTTGTTGTAAAAATCGGAAACGAGAGGTTTTTGATTGCATCGGGATTAGAACATACTACATTTTTGGCGAAATTGGACAGTAATTCTTCAAAACAAACAGAAACTACTGAACAAAATACCAACGTTGAACAAATCAGAAAAAATATAGAACCGCTTTCTCATCACAATGTAGAATCAAAAATTCAACCTCGACAAGTTGTAACTTCAAAACCGCAACAAGAAAAAGATGTCTATGATTTTCTTTATTCGCAAAGCAAAAAATTGGAAGAAGAAAGGCTTTCTTCTTTTAACAACAAAATATCTCAAGAAATTTCTCAAGATGATAACAAAAATATCTTAAAAGAGCTTTATGCAAAACAACCGACTCAACAAGTTCAAGATAGCATCAATTCAAGAAAACAACTAATGCAAGAATTGTTAAACGAAATTCATCAAACAAAACTAAAAACAGGGAGTAGAATGTAATGGATAATATTTTAAAAGATATAAATCCTGTAATACAACTGTTGATTGTGATGGCGACGTTTTCTTTGTTGCCGTTTATATTTGTTTCTATGACGCCTTTTTTGAGATTTACGATTGTTTTTTCAATGCTTAAAACCGCTATGGGAACAAACTCTGTTCCGCCTGCAATCACGATGGTTGGTTTGTCGTTGATTTTGACTATTTATACGATGGCACCTGTTTTTGACAGCATGTACCAAGCATATCAAGTTCCTTATCAAAAAAATCAAAATATGATAGAAGCACTAAATGCGTCTTCAAAACCGTTAAAAGAATATATGCTAAAGCAAACAAGACAATCTGATTTGGTGTTTTTTGTTGAAAAAACAAGACACCAAGCACCAAAAAGTACTGATGAATTGACTCTTTGGGAGGTTGCTCCGGCGTATATTATTTCTGAATTAAAAACAGCATTTGAAATAGGTTTTATAATCTATGTGCCGTTTATTGTTTTGGATTTGATTGTGGCGAACATTCTTCTTGCTCTGGGTATGTTTATGTTGTCGCCTCAAATCGTATCAACGCCGTTTAAATTGCTTATATTTATTGCAGTTGACGGCTGGAGTTTAATTGTAAAAGGTCTTGTGGAGAGTTTTAACTAATGGAATTACTCATAGAATATCTTGCTAAAGGCTTTATGACGATGTTAACTATTTCTATGCCTTGTGTATTGGTAGCGGCAGGGGTTGGGCTTGTGGTTGGTATTTTGCAAGCCGTTACCCAAGTACAAGAGCAAACAATTGCAGCAGCACCGAAGATTTGCCTTGTGTTTCTTTCTATCGTTGTATTGGGAGGATATTTTCTAAAAATAGTAACAAACTATTTTTATGAAGGTGTGAATTTGGCTTTTAATATTGTTCCAAAAAACGAATCTTATGTCATTCCTTCTGATTATTACAAATATACAAAACCATTCAGCATAGAAATGCAAGATAAAATCAACGAAAATAGAAGTTTAAATAAAGCTTTAATTAATCAAGGAAATATTCCTTGGGACAAAAAAGCAACAAAACATCAAATCTACATAAAATCAAAACAAACAAATTCAGTTGAACCAAATTTCATTGAAAAAATGAAAATAGGAAGATAAAATGGACGAAATTCTAAAACAATTTGCGATTTTGTTTCCTGAGATTAATACTGCTCTAGGTAGCGGTATTATGGTGTTTTTGAGGATTGCGGGCTTGTATCGTTTTGCACCTTTGTTTCAAAGAAGCGAAATACCTGCAATGGTTCGTATGTCTTTTGCAATAATTACAACAGTGATTATTGTTGGTATTATTCACCCTGCACCTATTCCAAAAGATTGTCCTATTGGATTGTGTATGTTTTTAAATTTTATGTTTGGGGCTTTAATCGGTTATGTTTCAAACTGTATTCTAGCTACTGTATTAGCTGCAGGTGATATGATAAATACCCAAATGGGTCTATCTTCTGCAATGGTAATGGATCCTTCTACAAGAAGCCAAGTAAGCGTTATGGCGAGCTATTTTTCTACTTTGGCATTGTTGATTTTTGTATATTCAGGAGGAGTCTATTGGCTGATTAATGCTTTAATCAAGAGTTTTCAAGTTTATCCTATGTATGTTGTTAATTTTCATTTTGAAAAAATAATAAACGTTCAATATTTGAGCGAAATAACAGGGGAAATACTTTTTACGGGCTTGCATTTAGCAGGGCCTGTATTGCTTGCTACTTTGGGGCAAGATATTATTCTTGGAATAATATCTAAAACTGCCCCTCAAGTAAACGTTTTTTCTTTGAGCTTTTTGTTTAAACCCGTAATGGGTGCTTTCATTTTGATTGTGATTTTGCCTATGCTAATAAATGTAATAACAGATTATTTAGTTAGGCATGCGGCGATATTTTGATTATTTTGTGAAAGTAAAGTTTTCATCTTTAAAATCAATGTGTATCGTATCGCCATCATTAAATTCACCTTTCAAAAGAGCTTTTGACAATGGGTTTTCGATTAATTGTCTTATTGTTCTTTTTAGTGGTCTTGCACCATAAATAGGGTTGTAACCTTTTATTGCCAACTGTTCTTTAGCGTCAGGTGTGATTTCGATTTTCATTTTTCTTTCTTCTAAAAGATTTTTCAAATATTCCATTTGAATATCAACGATAGAAGATAGATTTTCTAGAGTCAAAACATTAAAGAACACGGTTTCATCTATACGGTTTAGAAATTCAGGTTTGAAGTATTGTTTCAACTGTTCCATAATTTCTGCTTTTTGTTGTTCTTTGTTTTTTTCGCCCATCATACCTTTTAGAGTATTATCTAAAATAGTTGTCGAAGCTATGTTAGAAGTCAAAATTATGATTGTATTTTTGAAATCTACAGTTCTGCCTTTTGAATCGGTCAATCTGCCATCATCAAAAATTTGTAACATAATATTAAATACGTCAGAGTGTGCTTTTTCTATTTCATCAAAAAGAATTACAGAATAAGGTTTTCTTCTAACGGCTTCTGTCAATTGACCGCCTTCATCGTATCCGACATATCCTGGAGGAGCTCCGATTAAACGAGCGACAGAGTGT
>CAKURN010000100.1 GCA_934675695.1 uncultured Candidatus Melainabacteria bacterium
TTACTGAATTGTTGCATAGAATAAAAGGAACATTCTGTTTTGTAGGGAGTTTTTTAATATAAAGATTTTCATTCTTTTTAGCGGATAATAAAAGTTGTCTTTGTTTTAGATAGTCAAAATTTCTTATATTTGAAAAATCGCAGTATAGTTCGCAGCTTGGTAAAAAATTTTTAACCAAAACAAATTTCGACTCCGGATTTGTTTCAAAAAAATCATACACAGAATCTGTTTTATTTAGTTTTGACCCAAACATTTCAAGTAACAATTTTTTGTCATATAATATTGATTTATAAAAACCGGAATCAGATTTAATCATGGTTAGTCCATTTTTAACTTTATAGTGTTTGTTTGAATTATCAATAAGAAAAATTGGTTCCCAAGTTGGCATATACATTAATTTTTGATAAAAACTACAAACATCATACTTTAAAGAATCAGCAACTATAAAAATAAGATTTTTCTTCTTAATATTCCAAAATTCTTCTTTAGTTGTTTTAAAATAATTATAATTATCATAATGAAATGTAAATCGCAAAGATTCTATGTATTTTTCTAAAATTTGCGTATAGATTTCTGTGTTTTTTGCATATTCAAACCATTCATCTCGAAAACTATTCATGCATCTAGGGTTATTTGGGTTGTATCCAGCAAAATGGACAATCAGAGGGTTTAGCCTAGATTTTTGGTATTCTTCTTTTTCTTCGCCTTCATACTGATTAAAGTCATTCATCCACCAATTTTCAATGTAGTTATACTTTTGAGATGCAAGTTTGATTTTGCCATTAGCAGCATAATTAATTGCATCTTGATCTGCTGCTGTGAGCTTAATATTTGTTTTATTTAATAAAAACAATATTTTATCAAAAACATTAGACATATTCCATAAGGTACAATTTATAAGTAAAATTCCACTATTAATATACTCACTATGATTTAGTTGCAAACGTTTTATTCTGCTATTTAAACCAGTTATATCTGAAATGCCGGCAAGTATATCATTAGATATGTCTATATCATAAAATTCTTTTATATCACCTCTAATTAATGTATCACAATCAAGATAAATTACTTTTTCAAATTTTGTAATCTCCGGAATAAGAATTCTGTACCATGCAGGCAATTTCACCCATGAAGCAATAGGAAAGCCGTCAAATCTTTTTTCATCAATCTCTATAAAATTAATATTACAGTTAGAATATTTTTTTATACTAGAAATTAAAAGCTTAGTATTTTGACTTAAATTTGAATGTAAAATGAAAAAATCTATATTTGATTTTGTATTTATAGCAATGCTTGCCATTGAAACAATGGCAAGCTCATAACAATTATCATCTATAGAATAAAATATTGGAATAGTGTTTTTATTCGTCATTTAGCTATTTCTTCTTGCTTTAACTTTTTCAACTAATTCGTCAAATTCTGTTGCATCAACTGTTTCATGGTCTAAAAGTGCATTTGCTAATTCATTTAAAATATCTCTATTTTCGGTTAATATAGCTTTAGCTAAAGCGTATTTTCCGTCAATTATTTTTTTAACTTCGACATCTAGTTCATAAGCAACTTGTTCTGAATAATCTTTTGTTTGACCAAAATCACGACCCATAAATACGTGTTCTTGCGGTTCACCATAAGTCATAGAACCCATTTTATCGCTCATTCCCCATTGAGAAACCATTTTGCGAGCTAATTTTGTTGCTCTTTGCATATCGTTTGATGCACCGGTTGAAACATTTTCACCGTAAACAATTTCTTCAGCTACTCTACCACCCAATAAATCAGTAATATGAGCTAAAAGTTTGCGTTTTGTTTGGTGTTTAGAATCGTCTTTCGGAGTGTACCAAGTAAGCCCTAATGCTCTACCACGAGGAATAATAGAGATTTTTTGAACTTCTTCACAGTCTTCTAACAGTTTTAATATAACAGCGTGACCTGCTTCATGGTAGCTTGTTCTTTCTTTATCTTCTTGTGTTAGAACTGTAGATTTCTTTTCTATGCCGGCAATTACTCTATCGATTGATTTATCTATATCAGCCATCGAGATAGATTCTTCATTGTTTCTTGCAGCAAGCAAAGCAGCTTCGTTTAATAAGTTTTTTAAATCAGCACCGGTAAACCCTGGTACTCTTTTTGCCAGTGCTTTTAAATCAACATCTGGAGAAAGTTTTTTGTTTTTAGCGTGAACTTTTAATATTTCTTCTCTACCTTTAACATCAGGTTCGTTAACATAAATTTGCCTATCAAATCTTCCAGGACGCAATAATGCACTATCTAAAATGTCTGGTCTGTTTGTTGCTGCAATTACGATTATATTTGTGTTTTCATCAAAACCGTCCATCTCAACAAGAAGTTGGTTAAGAGTTTGCTCACGTTCATCGTGACCACCACCCATTCCGGCACCACGTTGACGGCCTACAGCATCGATTTCATCAATAAATATCATACAAGGTTGGTGTTTTTTTGCTTGTTCAAACAAATCTCTAACACGAGAAGCGCCAACACCTACAAACATTTCTACAAAGTCAGAACCAGATATAGAAAAGAAAGGAACACCTGCTTCTCCGGCTACTGCTTTTGCCATCAATGTTTTACCGGTCCCCGGTGCACCAACAAGCAAAACGCCTTTTGGGATTTTTGCACCTAGTTTTGTATATTTTTCACTATTTTTTAGAAAATCAACAATTTCTTCTAATTCTTGACGTTCTTCATCAATACCTGCTACATCTTTGAAAGTTAATTTAATTTTGTCATCTTGCAATAATTTTGCTTTTGATTTGCCAAAATTAAGAGCAGAAGAACCTGTTTGTTGAATACCTTTTACGATTAAAATTATCATAATTATTACAAAAATCAAAGGTATCAAGACACTACCTATCATACTTGTCCAAGAATTTGTTTGCGGTTTTTGGATATTGATTTCGACATTTTTTTCTTTTAACAAATCATAAAGCTCAGAATCGTTTTGAGGTATTTGCACTCTAAAAACTTTTTGAGGGGTTTTTTCATTTGTTGCAAAACCAAGAGGGTTTTGAGTAGCTGGTTTTGGCTGTTTTTCTGTAGTTTTTGCATTGTCTTCTTTAGGAAAAGCACTAAGAGTATCTTGATTGATTGACACTTTTTCAATTGCTCCTAATTGTACTTTGTTTAGAAATTGCGTATAAGAAATATCTGTCGTTGAAGTCGTTGGACCTTCAAACGCCAAAGATAACACAATTACTAAAATAACTCCGACAAGAATAAAAATACCTGTAGATTGATTTTTGTTCATAAACTCCTCAAATTAAACTATTGTTATTGATATTATACCAAAAGAATAATAAAATGTTAAATGTAATAATTTTTTAGGTAAAAAATGATGCGTGCATTTTTGTCACTCGGTTCAAACATAGGCGACAGGCTTTCATACATTCAACAAGCCGTTAGTGCCCTTAATATGACGAAAGAAATAGAAGTAATTAAAACTTCTTCTTTTTATGAAACTGAACCTTGGGGCGTAAAAAATCAAAACTGGTTTTTAAATGCCGCAGTTGCAATAGATACAACTTTAGAACCATTAAAACTTCTAAACACGATTCAAATGATTGAAAAACAATTGGGTAGAGATAGAACTAAAGAAAAAAGATGGCATGAAAGAACGATAGATATCGATATTTTGATGTATGATGATGAAATTTTTTCTATTCCGAATATCTTGACTATTCCTCACCCTTATATGCATCAACGTGCTTTTGTTTTGGTTCCTATGTTAGAAGTAAAATCAGATTTAGTACATCCAGTTTTTAAAAAGACAATTTCTGAATTGTATGACGAATTGTCTTGTCCGGAGGATATTTTCTTGTATGGAACAATTATGCCAAAATAAAATAGCAATAGTTGGAGGCGGTCCTTGTGGGATATATTGTGCTATTAATATATTAAGAAAATTTAAAGAACTAAATTTTAACAATTTTTCTATTACGATTTTTGACAAATCGCAAATACTAAGAACAATTCTTCCTACAGGAGGCTATCGCTGCAATATTACAAATTCAATTTCTGATATAAAAAGTTTTGCAAAAAACTATCCTAGAGGAGAAAAATTTTTATATTCCATTTTTTCAAGACATTTTAATTTAGATTCTATTGAATTTTTTAATTCTATTGGAATAAAAACCTATACAGATACCAACCACAGAATGTATCCTGTTTCTAATAGTTCAAAAGAAGTTAAAGATAAAATGCTTAATGAGCTAAAAAAATTTAAAAATATAGAATTAAAACATCAAAAAATAAATTCTAAAGATGATTTAACCGGTTTTGATTATATTGTGGTTTCTTCAGGCTCTAGAGGTACTGAAAATTTAATCACTTCTTTTAAACATACATTAATTCCTTTTAAAAAGGCTCTTTTGGGTTTAAAAATTAAAGATATGATATATCCCACAGGGGTCAGCGTAAAAAGTCTTGATGGGGATTTTTTGTTTACAAAAAACGGAATATCCGGGCCTTTAGCATTTATGGTTTCATCAAAAAACATAAACAAACAATTTCCTTATGAAATTGAAATAAAACTGTTTAATGTTGAAGAACTAAAAGAAAAAATTAATCAAAATCCTAAAAAATCTATAGGAAATTTGGTTTCAAATTTTATACCAAAATCCCTTGCTCATACGATAGTAAAAAATTATGAAAAGAAATCTGCAGAAGTTTCAAAAAAAGAAATCGAATCTTATTCAAAATTAACATTAGAAATAATTGATACAGAAAAAACTGGTGAAATAGTCAATTCAGGTGGAGTAAAACTCGACGAATTAACAAAAAACTGTAAATCAAAAATTTATCCTAATCTTTGGTATTGCGGTGAAATTTTAGATATAGATGGATTTTGTGGAGGCTTTAATTTGCAAAATTGTTGGTCAACAGCATTTGTTGTTGCAAACGATCTCGTTCAAGCTATAATAGAACAATAGCTTGGAGGTTATATGTTTGATTTAGCGGTTATTGGAATGGGAAGTGCGGGAATAGAAGCGATTTCTGTTGCTTTAAAAAATGGACTTTCTATTGTAGCTTTTGAAGAAAATGAACTTGGTGGAACTTGTTTAAATCGTGGTTGCATTCCAACTAAAGCCATTTTGCATAGTGCAAATCTTTATCAAGAAATGAAAAATTCTGACTCCGTTGGAATAAACGCTCACAATGTTTCATTTGATTGGGAAAAGATACTATCTAGAAAATCACAAATAACAGAAAAATTTCAAAACGCTATAAAACTTTCTTTATCAAAAAAAATAACAATTGTAAATTCAAAAGCAAAAATCAATATCCAAAATGATGAGATTTCTATTTTTGCTGCCGATAATACTTATATGACAAAAAATTTAATCATTGCAACAGGTTCAGTCCCGTTTGAACTTCCGGATTTAAAATTTGATAAAGACAGAATTTTAAATTCTGATGATATGTACAATCTAAATGAATTACCGAATAATGTTGTAATTATTGGCTCTGGTGCTATTGGACTGGAATGGGCAGAAATTTTATCTGATTTTGAAAAAAATGTAACAATAATCGAAAAAGCTCCTACTCTTGCACCTAATATGGATATCGATATCCAAAAAAGGTTAGAAAGAATATTAAAAACAAAAAAAATATCTTTTTACAAAAATGATTTTGTTTCAAAAATTGACAATAACAAAATAATACTAAATTCAAAAAAAGAAATCGAATTTGATAAGATTCTTGTTGCAGTTGGTAGAAAAAAAATACTTCCAGAGTCTAATGTAGAAATAAAAATCAATGATGATTTTTCTACAAATTTCAAAAATATTTTTACAATTGGTGATTGTTCAAACAGTATTATGCTTGCACACAATGCTTCTTGGCAGGCTAGAAAAGTAGTTGATAAAATTTTATTTAACAAAACAATCAACAAAAAACTTGTCCCATCAGCGATTTATATTACACCGGAAATTGCTTCAATCGGGATAAAAGAACAAG
>CAKURN010000101.1 GCA_934675695.1 uncultured Candidatus Melainabacteria bacterium
ATTTAAAGCATCAAGACCGGCTTTGTAGCCTTTTTCTATAAATAGATTTTCATTATCAAAAGGCAAAGTCGTTTCTCTAAAAAATCTAAAAGGTGTTAAATCTGCACTTTCATCACCCTGAAAAATCATTTTAGGCCCCGGGATTGCATACATCAGAGCAAGTGCTGCTTTTTGCTTTGCATAACTTTGGTTGTAGATTTTTTTAACATCTTCTACAGTCATTTTACTATCTTTACTTATATCCAGATTGCAAATATCGTCATTATCAATCAATTTTCCACTTTGAAGCAAAACTGCCAATTTTTCTGACACTAATTGTGTTTTTTGGCATTGAACGATTCTTTTTGCTTCATTTAAAGAAATGTTTTTTAATTTCGCATAATCTGAGGCTCTATTTTCATCTTCTGAATTTAGGTATACATAACGGTTAAGGTTCAATTTGTCGACCATTAATTTTGGTATCAATCTTGTTCCATCACAGTTTCCAATTTCATCATGGCTCATTATGTATTTTACTCTGTTTCGAGAATCAAAAATCACATTTTCCAAGTCTTCTAATGAAGTTCTATCAAACAAATAATCATTAAAACTATGGAAAAATTGAAAATCCCATTCAGAATCAAATCCTAGTCTTGCAACAGAAGTTTGCATAATATCATCAATCAGTTTTGTGTGTTGTTCATCATAAACACCAATGTCACCTGTTAATAAAGGTGAAATAATTCTTTCATCATGGAGTTTTCTATAGTTTGTCCAGAAATTGTAGCCATTTGTTTCTATATTGCTTCTTGCATCTTCTGCAATAATAAAAGCGTCCGGTTTGTGGTATTTAACTTCCATTGCAATTTGTTTCATTGTGATATCAGAATCCATAAATTTTGTCATATCGATTCTTAATCCATCACAGTGAAAATTGTCAAGCCAGTTTATTGCAGCATTAACCATATAATCTCTAACGTAAGTCGAATTTTCATTTTCGTAATTAAAAGAGCTGCCAAAACCGTTTGTACCCTTAATATATGGGCCTGTTTTGATTAAGTCTTCATTTTCCGGTGCAATATGGTTTGGAACCATATCCATAATCACATTCATGTTATTATTGTGTATATAATCAACAAGCTCTTTTAGTTTGTCTGCTCCACCTAAATGCTCACTAACAGCGAATTTATCACAGCCGTCATAACCCCAATTGAATGAATGAGTGTTTTCAACAGGCATGATTTCTATTGCATTAAAACCATTTTTAGAAGCCTCATCGACTGCTTTTTTAGCACTTTCAAAATCGCCGTCTTTAGTTATTGTGGCACAATTTATTTCTAAAATTCTTAAATCATTGATTGTTTTGTCTGTTTTATTGCTGGAAGTAATTCTATCTTTGCTATTCAAAAACCACTCAGAATCATTCCATTTGTAGGCATTTTGGTCATAAACTACAGAATCGCCGTTGATTGTCGGTTGTTTGAATGAATATGGGTCTTTTACGTTTGTTTTTGAACCGTCTGATTTTTCTATAGAATAGTGGTATTTATCTTCAGGAACAATATCTTTTATGGCTTCTTGTGTTTGAAATATGCCATTCCCCATATTTTTCAAAGGGTATTTAATATATTTATCATCTTTTAAAACTTCTACATCTACGTTTTTTGCATCCGGAAAAGTAAAAATCTTGAATGAAGTAGAATTTGTGTCTTTGTCATAAACTGCACCCCAAGACTTGTGTTCTTTCCAAGTTCTCATAAATGGGATAGTTTGACAATTCAAAAAACAATCAGACGAACAATTGGAAGTTGTGTTTGAAAAAGCTTCTTTTTTTTGTGTATTTAATTTTTTGTTTTGTATTTTTCTAAAATATCCAGACCCAGCTACATCTATTTTCATTGTTTTTCCTATTTTAAATCTTTCAAAATACTATTTAGAATTACTTTTGAGGTTTTGTTTTTTGGTTTAGAAGTTTGGTTTTTATTTTTCATTTGAAGAAGTTTTGTTAATGTTTCTTCGATTTCTATATTGTTAAACACACAAAAATAATTTTTTGTGATACTTTTGCCAAAATCATTTAATTCAATAGCATTTTTGTTTACCAGACGAATTAAGTAATTGTTTGTATGATAATATTCACCTAAGAATGAACAACAATCTGTAATCAATATATCAGAAAAATAAAGCATGTCAAAATAATTGCCAAAATCAAAGATAGAGCCTATTTTTGACCATTTTTCATAATAATCATCAATTTCTTTTTTTGAATAAATTTTCTTTTCTATTAAAGATTTTTTTAATCTCGGGTGAGGTTTGAATATCCAGTTTATTTCATCTTTTGTTTTTGTTGCAAGAGATAAAATAAACTCTCCATTTTGATTGAATGTAGAAGTATTCAATTTTGAATCAAAAGAATGATGAGGAGCGTATATTACAGTTGGTTTTAAATTTTGTTTTTTTTCTTTTTTGTCAAAAAAATAGTCGAGCTTTGGATAACCTGTCACAATACAGTTTTTTGTAAATTTTTTATTGTATTTTTTAAATCTCAAAAAATTTTCTTTAGAATCTACTAAATATTTATACAAAAAATAGTGAAAAACTTTAGAGTAATCTTCTCTAAAATCAAACATCTGCATTCCATAACAAGAAAAATACGTTAAAGCATAAAAAGAAACCAAACAAGGTTTGTATTTTCGAGGCAAACCCCATTGTTGTTCATAAAAAACAATATCCGGTTTGAATTTTTTTAAAGAAATGTAAGTGTTGTTTTTGTACAGAAATTCAGCATTTTTATCGATTTTTGAATAAAATTTAAAATTTTTGTTTAAAAAAACTTCTTTTTCTTTTTTGTTTAGTTTTAGGTCTTTTGGGTAGCTGATTAAGATTTTTGTATTAAATCTTTCGTTTTTACTTAATTCTTCAAAAACGCTTTGATATGCCCATTTTTGATTTTCACTAACCAAAAACACGACATTTATTTTTTTTACTTTTTTTAAACGCTTCAATACTTTTTGATAGTTGTTGTTTGCGATTTTTTTTACGATTTCAAATATCATTTTAAAAGTTCCAAAGCACGAAGCATTTTTTTGTTATCAAAATCAAGATTTGAACTAACATGATGAAGTGAATAATAAGTAGGGTCAAATATAGGGTCATTTAATTTTAATATATTAGACAAAGTTGTAGAAATAAAACCTATTATTTTTCCGACCCACATAGGTAAATACAACTCTTTAAAAGTTTTGTTTGGAAAGTATTTTTTTGCAATACCCAGATAATATTCATCAATCGTCGTTACTTTAGAATCTATTATATTTATTTTTTGTTTATCAAATTCACTATTCAAACAAACAGATAAAATCGTCTTTGATACATTATCAACAGAAGCTAGAGGCCAACGATTTTTGCCTTTCCATTTTCCAAAATGAACAATAAAAGGAGAAGTCTTTAAAAAATCAACAACTCTTTTTTCTAGCGTCAAATCATTTTCTCCCCAAACTGCTGCAGGGCGAATAATAACATAGTTGTTTTTATATTCATTTTGAAGCCATTGTTCAGATTTTATTTTGTATTCCGGATAGTAATTTTTTGGAAAATTAGAATACGGTGTCGTTTCATCAGCATTTTTGAAATCTTTTATTCCATAAACATCGCTAGATGAAATATATACAAACTTTTCTTTTGCAAATTTTGAAATTATTTTAACTGAATCGAAATTGAGTTTTTTAAATTTTTCTCTACTTCCTATGTCTTTTGCAAGTCCCATAGCATGGATTATTATATCGAAGTTTGGAATATCCAGATTTTCATTAGATGCGTCAGCTTTTATGAATTTTATATTTTTTATTGAAGAAAGTTCATCAGATATGTTTTTGTGTACCAAAACAAAAACATCAAACTCATCTCGACAAGAAAAAGTTTTTACGATATTTAATCCAATAAAACCATTAGCACCCGTAATAAGGACTGTTTTTTTAAGTTCGTTATTCATAATAGAATAATTATACCAAATTTTAAAACGTTAAAAAAGAGCCTCAAATTTTTAAGGCTCTTTTTATTAAATTATGTTATTTTTTCTACCACATAATAACAACGGCACCGGTACCTGAAGAATATTTTTTATCATTTGGAAGAATGTATTTTATTCTGGTATTTCCGGCACATTTTGAAGATTCGGAAACTTTGTAGCCATCATTTTCTAAGAAGAATTTCAAGTTACCGGTTTTCCAATAATCATTAGAAATCAAGTATCTTTCTTGGCAGATAAAATCACTATATGATTTTGTACCATAACCGAATGCACCACCACCAGGGTTTGATGCTGATAGGGTAGAACTCATTTTTACTTTGTTTGTGAAACTATTTTCACTAGGATAAGTAGCTTCTACAGTTTGAGTATCTTTAGCATCAAATTTTGTTGAATTGTAGTAGCAAGGTAAATTTTCATCTATAGTTTGCAAGTCGCTAATATGACACAACAAATATCTATCTGTTTTTTGGCTACCTACACCACCTGTGCCGCCTTTTGCATATATTGAATATTTATTTTTGCTACCATTACCCTTAACAACAGTGCTTCCGCCGACTGCACCATCTTTTCCGGTTTTGTAGTCTGTTTTTATAGCTTTGTTTCCAGGGATAACAGTTAGTTCTTCACCTTCAGATAAAGTTATTGTGGTGTGAACTTCTTCACCCATTTTGCCTGCTGTTCCAAACATTAAGTGTTTGACAACATAAGGCATATACCAAGTATACAAGTGGTTAAATGTTCCGGGAATTGTGTTTTCTATATCGTAAGAATGATGGTCAAAACTACCGACAAACGCTTGTTCACCGTTTTTACCATTTTTTCCGGTGTATGGTTGACCACAAGTTTCGCAGCCGCCATTAAATAGCAACTGACCACTATATCCAGCTCCACCACCTGAAATAGTACAACTGCCGCATGTCATACCATTGGAATTTTCGTTGCAACCTAGTTGGAAACTTCCGATAGAGCCACCTATGCCATCGCAACCATGGTCAGTAAGGTCAGTAGTGTCCATTCTCACGCATAAATTACAGTATTGACCTTTTGTATCATTACATACATATTGACCACCTTTTTTAATATAACCGCAGCCTCTACCGCCTGCACCATTACAAGAACTAGGTGACCAGAATGTTTGTCTGCCGTTTGTATCATAGTGCAAATAGTCTTCTCTTTTTAATTTACATTCTTTTTTATCTTTTCCGGTTTTGATAGTTTTTCCCTTTTTATGGTAAATGCTCAATTTATCATAAGCACTGAATTTTGTAGGGTATATGTTTGTTCTGGTACACAATCCTTTACCATCAACACAAGCAACATTTACAGCGATTGTAGCACAAGCACCATCACCTGCTATACCGCCTTTTACAGTTTGATTGTAGTCTTTAACAAGATACAAGTTATCAGCATTTTCACAACTACGAGTAAGATTCCAACCGTTAGGTGTAGCTGTGTTTTCTACATAACTTACAACGGTTCTTGATCTTTCTGTTTTACCAGAGCCACAACGAATATAAACGTCATTTCCCCAAGATTGCATTTTTATATTACAATCAAGGTCAGAGAGTTGTTCATTTATATTTGTGATAAAGTTTGTTTTTTGTTTATCTCTACAAGTTTTTTGAGCCGCTGCAACTTTTTTCCAATCAAATCCTAGTTCGGAAACAGCTACAACAGCATTTTCTACTTTATAAGGAGTAGTAGAACGAGCGGTACAACCGTATTTGATTGTATCTATAGTTTTTGTAGTATCTTTTTCTACAGTTCTATTTACAGTATCACCGTTAGTTCCACCGGTAGAACAGC
>CAKURN010000102.1 GCA_934675695.1 uncultured Candidatus Melainabacteria bacterium
ATTCCATGGAGATAAATAGAATATTTTGCTTTTGCAAAAACAACATCTATTTTTGATAAAATATTTTGATTTTGATTGAGTTCTTGTTTAATTTCTTTCAATTTGTTAGACAAATTAGCAAGTATTCTATCAATTTCTGTTTTTATTTCCAGTTCAATTTGTCTGATTTTATTTGACAAAGGAACAAGAGAACTAGGCTCGATAAAATACGTCAAACCCGTTGAAGAAATATCATGTACAATACCTGAAACTTTGTTTTTGCAACTTGCTTTAACTTGAAAAACAGGCCTATTATCACGCAGAGAAACAACTGTATCTTGCAAATTGTCAACAAAATTGTAATTAGATAACATTTCATTTATAGAAGATTTTAGATTTTCTTTTCTATCTTTATAAGAGTTTCTGAGCGATTTTAATGTATCTGATGCCCAATCTACAACATTCAATTCGCTATCAAAAGTATTAAATATCTCATCTTCTAAGTCTTTATTTATGTATAAATTTTTTAAAATTTCTGATAAATTTTCGATGTTTTCGTTTTTAGAAATAAAATTTTTGTTTTGTCGTGCCATTTTCAGCAATTCTGCAAGAGAAATTATTTCTTCTATTGATAAATAATTTTGCTTAAAAACAACATCGACATTCGGAATTTCATTTATTGGAGCAGAGAGTTGCGTGTTGTCTATGATTTTTTTTGCTTCGTCAATTAAATCAAGTTCGTATTTGATTTGTTCTTTTTGTTCTAAAAAAGGCAAACTCAAACACAATTCTTTACCGATTTTAGAACAACAAAAATCAGACAAACGAGAGAGAACTTTGTCCATTTCTAGAGCTATATGATGATGGGATAAATTGTTCATACATAAATTTTATCAAAAAAATCAAATATTTTTTGCAATTTGATAAATTATTTTCAATTTTTCATCAGGCAGATTGTTTATTATTTTGTTAAGTTCGATTTTTAATTCTTTTATATTGTTAAAACTATCAATATCAAACAAATCTTTCAAACTACAATTTAAAATCGATACAATATTTAATAGTGTTTTAGGACTCGGAAAGCTCTTACCTAGTTCAATCAAAGATATTTGTCTTTGGGTAACACCAATTTTTTCAGAAAACATCTCTTGAGTGAGATTGAGGCGATTTCTGTAATTTTTTATTTTTTGTCCTAATGATTTTTTTAAATCAATTTCATTCATCTATTAATTATAAATTTTTAATTTGAAGTTATAAACATTATTTAATATTGCATAATTTAATAAAATATGATATATCATGTTGTTAGCAAAATAGTTATTTTTTTTAAAGGAAGATATGAAAAAAGCATTCACTCTCACTGAAGTTATGATAACATTGACTGTGATTGGAATAATTACCTCTGTTATTATTCCTGTTGCAATTCATTCTAAACCTGATGAAAATGTAATGAAATTTAAAAAAGCCCACAATACTTTCTACCAAGCAATATCAGAATTGGTTAATTCGGACAAATATTATCTAGATGGAGATTTAAAGACAAAAACTAATGGAGAATTGTTAGATGGAAACCATAAAGATGATTATATGTATTTTTGCAATTCATTAACAGATGTACTAACTGTAAAAAGTGAAAATTGTGCAAAGAAATTCAATTCTGCAGACAATACTCATCAAATCTTATTTACAAAAACAGTTCCTGATACTTTTGACATAGAAGCAAATTTAAAAGTGACAAAAGCTATGATTGATGAGTTTAAAAAAATTGTTGATATAGAATGCAAATCCGATGTTGGATTGCAACTAAAAAATCAAATAATTTTAACAGATGGGACAGAAATCTATGAAATGAGTAACTTATATCCTTTTGGAAAAAAATATTGGGGGACAGAAAAATTCATCTATGGCTCAGGATATGATAGCTATTTGTATGACATAAACGGTTTTGGTGTTGGATATAAACAAATATGTATTGATATAGATGGAACACCCGATGGTGAAATCAATATCGATAATCTGGATTTGTCACAAAATTCAAATTGGTGGTATTCATCAAAACCTTGTGATGATATTAAAGATATTTGTCCTTTTGGTTATGCAATTAGAGCTGATGGAAAAATTATTACAGGAGCAAGGGCTGATAGCTGGCTTGCTAAATCAATTCAAGGTGACAGTTAGTTTTTAATTAAACAACAATTGCTTGTCTTATTCTATCTAAACATGCTTCTTTTGATATATTCCATTCACGTTTTGTAATACGCATAACTGAATATCCGCAACGCTCAATAATAGACTGTTTTTTCATATCATTGTATTTCGGTTCAATATTGTCTTCTACACCATCTATTTCAACGACCGTTTTATCAATTACAATATCGCAAGAAACAGAACCCATATTTACACCGGCATGGATTTTGTTTAATTTATCTAAAGTAGGAAATTCTTCTTTAATTGCATTAAAGACAATTTTTTCAAAGTCGTTTTTAAAAGTGTCTTTAAATTTTGAATTTGAAACTTTTTTTACATATTCAAGATAACTTCTTAATAACCCTTCAGGAAGCTCATTTACTTCTCTAGAAATAAAATTAATTAGTTTGTGTTTTGCTCTTGTGATTGCAACATTAAACAAGTTTGGTTTTTGAGCAAACATAAGGCTTTGGGGGTATGAATTTTTTGCATAAGCCCATGATAAAAGCATTATATCCCTTTCATCACCCTGAAATGTGTGAGCTGTGCCACAATCTAATCTGTATTTTGAAATTGTATCATTATCAAAAACTTTTAATATTGCTTTTTTAATCAAATCGACTTGAGCCCTAAAAGGCGATATTACACCGAGAGTTGGAGGATTTTCGTTGTCTTTGTTTTTGATTATTATTTCTTGGATTGTTTTTATAATTTCTTCACATTCCGGAACGTTTCTTGTTGCGTCTTTATCAACATAACCGTCTTTTACGACACGAAGCTCTACAACGTTTTCTAAATTCATATCAGACGACATGACCTTGATTTTGCCTGCATAAAATTCATCACTCGAAAACTGAATGATTGGAGAAGGAGAGCGGAAATGTTCGTCCAGCAAAACCGGTGCAGTTGAATAATAGTTTGCCAAATCGAACATAGAATTTTCTCTAAATCTCCACATAAGTTGGTATTTGTCGTCAATTCCATATTGAGATAAGAAACTTTGTTCTTTTGCTTTTTCCAAAAAAGACAAATGCGGAAGCTGTTTGTCATCACCAACTATGATTGCTTTTTTTGCCCTAAACAATACAGGAATACAAGAAGCAATGTCGCATTGGCTTGCTTCGTCTATTATGACTACATCAAACATAGCAGGTTTTAGAGGCAAACTGTTTGATATAGCATAAGTTGTTGTACACCAACAAGGAAAAGCTGCAAGAAGCGGTTTGAAGTCTTCTTTTTCAAGCAACCTGTTTTGCAAATTTGTTTTTCTTGATACAAGAGATTTTGAATGTATCATTAAACGGCGTCTTTTTTGAGCATCTGAAAGTATGTTTTTTAGTGCCGTTCTTCGTTTGTTTTTTAGAATATCTGTTGCAAGTTTTTTTTGTTTCGATTTTAAAAGTTTGATTTTTCTTAAAATCTGGTGCAAATTGCCTTTTGAATTTATTTCGTCTTCAATTTTGGTTAATTTTGCTTCTTCCATAACAATATTCAGTTCATACGGAAGTCTTTTTAAAATTTCTTCGTTTAAAACTTTGTTCAGTTTTAAAAGTTTTTTAATTTTTTTATAATCAAAAAACAATTTAATATTGTCAAATATTGATTTTTTGTATTTATTTTCTAATTCTTCAATTGTAGAGTAGATTTTTTTTGCTTCTTCTAACTGTTGAAATTTTATTTTTTCATTCAACAAAACTAAATCGGAAATTGAATCTTTAGAAATTTCATATTCTTCATAATAAGAGGAATATTTTTTTTCTAAAGATAAAATGCTTAACGCACAGTCCTCAAGACGTTTTATGTCTTTTAGCAAATCTTTCATATCATCAACATCGGCTACCATATCGTCATCTATATTAGAATTGAGGTTGATTTTGTTAGATAGAAGTTCTTGCAATTCTAAATTCAGTTGTTTTTGGTAGTTGCTTCTTCCTGCACGAAGTGCCAAATATGGAGCATTTAGTTCATTTAATCTTTCAGCAACAACATCAACTGCTTTATCCATTCTAGATGCCACAAGTACGGTTTTTCCCGTTGCAATCAAGTGTGCAACAGTGTTTACGATAGTTTGGCTCTTTCCTGTGCCGGGAGGACCATAAACTGCTAAAAAGTCATTTTCTTCTATTTTTCTAATAACGTCTTCTTGAGAATCCGATAGACTTAATGGAGTAACAGGAAAAAACGATGCAGTATTATTTTCTTCAATTTTTATTTCGCTTTGACCGGATGATTCAAGAAATTCTTGATTAATGACATTAAGCACTGTTTCTCTAATTGTGCCTGATGGTTTATCTGCGATTTGCGTTAATTCATGTAAGACACCGGCTGTTACCGTTGGGCGTGTAGTTAAAATTACTGCTTGTGTTCTTTCTAAAAACAGAGTTTCCGGTTTGGTTTTTGTTTGGTTTTGAACAGTTGCATTTATATCAAAATCAAAATTGCCATCTATAATATCATCAACCAAAGTTTCTTTATTGTAAAAATCGTCTTCCAAGTGTTTGTTATTTGTTTGTATAGAAAATTCTATATTTGGTACAAGTGATTTTAAAGTTGTTAAAAATATATCAAGTTTTTCTTCTGTTATTGGTAATTCAGGTACAACATCCAATAAACCCGATAGCATAGCATCTGTTTCTTGTTCGTCTTCTCTTTGTATCAATTGAGCTATAGCACCGGTATTAAGAGATAGTACGTCTTCTTGAATTGACAATTTAATATTTATTTTGTCACGTTCCAATTTTGCAGGTGCATACAAAACAGGGGTCAAAAATTCGTTGTTTTTCTTTGATTTTCCGTTTTTTCCAACCAGAAACAAATACCCATATATCAGATATTTGTCTTTTTGACTCATTTCTGATTGAATCATAAGTTCTGTCAGTTTGCTATCTGTACCATCCAGTAACAACGGTTCATCAAAATTGTTGAAGACTTTTTCTTCACCATTTAAAAAAGCCCATTTATTTTCTTTGTCTCCTTTTAAATTACGAAAAGTCGAAGATTTTACTTCTTCCCTTACGCAATCATGAAGATAATTGCAGATTTTTTTAACAAAACTACCTTTAAACGCTTGTTTTATGGCAGATGGCACAGATTGTAACATTTAATTTTCCTCTATAATACAAAAAGATTATATCATTTTTAAATAAAATAACAAAGTCATTCTTGATAATTCACAATTTTGAAGTTCAAGTTTTTTTCTATCAAGTCTTTTAACATTTCATCTTTTGTAATCAAATATTCTTCAAAATGACAGTCTTTAATCCTTGTGTCTTCATATAAGCAAGGGTGAATCAAAGCTTCTATTAAGATATTTTCGTCTTTAAAGTTTTTTAATCCTTCTAAAACAGTTGTAGAATCCATCATAGAAGTATAAGACACGCCCAAAATATAGTCATTTGTTTTTAAATTATATTTTTTGATTTTGGTTTTGTTTATAAATGTAAAATATTTAAGCAGCAAAACTTTGATTAAATTGATATTGTAGGTTTTTCTGTCGTATTTTTTGTCATTAATATAATAGAATTTTTCATCTTGAGTTCTTACTTGTTCTATTCCGTATTCGTCCGCTAATTTACAAACAAGTTCAAAAATCGGAGGAATACCATGGGTATGCACGTGAGAATCAAGATGTG
>CAKURN010000103.1 GCA_934675695.1 uncultured Candidatus Melainabacteria bacterium
GAAGAAAATACGCAAAACAAAGAAACAAAAATTATTTCAATTCAAGTTACGCAAGATAACAAATATATTCTAGAAAATGAAGAAGTTTCAGAGAATGATTTGTTAGCTGTTTTGAAAGAAAAATCAAAAGAATATAAAGACGGTCTTATGATAGAAGCAAATGGTGATTCTACCCATGAAGCCGTTGTTAGATTGATGGATACAGCAAGAAATGCTGGTGTTCATAGTATTTCTATTACTGAAATATAACTTTACATTGTGTTATTTTTTATTTGTATGTGGAACTGTGTAATTAGCTATAAATCACACAAATAAGGAGTATATTGTTATGGGAACAGAAGTTAATAATCAAAACGTTCAACAACCCAAACAAGACGTTGTTGTATCAACTACTGCAAAAACTACTGTTGATGAAGATTTAAAAGAAGAATTAAAGGAAGTCCTAATCACATCTAGGACTGCAAAAAACTCTCCACAAATGGTTGGTTCAGAAGACACAATGACTTCAACCAAAAGCATAGTTGAAACTTTAACAAAAGTTTTTCCTGCAGGTTTATCTGAAGGTGCAGTTGTAGATAAATTAATGACTACATATAAAATTGATAAAGAAACAGCACAAGCATGTTACAAATCTGCACTAGATGAAGTTTCTAAAAAAAGTAAAGTATCAAAATTAGAAATCCAAAATAACGCCGATGCTCTAACTTCAGAAAACGGAAAAGACGGAATAGATAATTTGAATGCTTGGGGAAATTATCAAAAAATGATGTTAGATACAAAAACAGAAGCCCCAAAAGATGATAAAGATAATAATTCAAAAAAAGATGACAAATTAGAAATGGATATGTCTAGTTCAACCAGAGGTGGAGATTAGTTTTCCACCAATACAACAGCATTTGAAATTATAGAAAGCATATTACCAACGGAGTCTTGTTCTTCGTTGGTTTTTGCTTTTATTGAGATTTGATTAATTTCGATATCACAAGCTTTTGCTATATTTTCTCTCATTAATTCTATGTAATTTTTTAATTTTGGCTTTTGACAAATTATATTACTATCTATGTTTACGATTTTAAATCCTTCTTCATTTAAAATTTCACATGCTTTTTTTAGTAATATCAAACTGTCGGCATTTTTGTATTTTTCATCCGTATCCGGAAAATGATATCCAATATCTCTCAAAGCAACTGAACCCAAAATAGCATCTATTATAGCATGAACAAGCACATCTGCGTCACTATGTCCCAATAAACCCAACTCAAATGGGATTTTTACACCACCTAGTATTAAGGCTCTATTTTCACTAAGTTTATGTATATCGTATCCTATACCTACTCTTATCATAAAAAATTTTCCACCAAATCAACAAGCTCATTACTATCTACACTTTTGCATTTGTAGTCTGACATTTCTTCTAATTTTTTGCTATTGTTTCCAACGCAAACTTTTATTCCTGCATTTTTCAACAGTTCAATGTCGTTATCTTGATCGCCCGAAGCAAGAATTTCTTCTGTTTTTAAATTCCAATATTTTTTTAAAAAATTAAGTGCATGCCCTTTTGAAGCACCTATGTTATTTATTTCTAAATAAATAGGAGAACTTTGCACTATGGTTAATATTCCATTGTATTTTTGTCTAAGCTCGTTTTTTATTTCTTCCATCAAGGTTTTGTCTTCTATAACTGCAAGAATTTTTGGTACAGAATGAAGTTCGATATCTAACAAAGAATCAACAACTGTGTAGTTTGTGCCTCTACCGTTACAATATGAATGCATAAGCTCTTTATCATCGTCATCTACATACAAAATATCGTCATTATAAACATGGGTGTGGATATTTTTTTCTTTAAAATATTTTATAATTTCTTTTGCAATTTTATTATTAAGCAAACTTTGCCACAAAATTTCTTTTTCTGTTCTTATGATTGCCCCTTGATAACAAACAAGAGGAGTTTTTATGTTGAATTTTTTTGCTTCATGGAAAGCACCATCAAACATTCTTCCTGTTGCCAAAACAAATTTTACGCCTGATGAATTTATTTTTGTTATTAAATTTTTCATTTCTTGAGTGAAAGAACCATCATAGTTCATTATTGTTCCGTCTATATCGGATATCCAAAGTTTAATTTTTGTCACAATTTTACCTCTTTAGTATTTTTATTATACAATAAAATTATACTAAAGATATTTTTTATAGGAGCTTACTATATTATGGCTGAAAAAGTTGAAAGACAAAAACAAAAAGAACAAGATAGATTTGAGAGAAGAAAAAATTTCGACGCTGTAGAAGAAAACTTTACAAAAGAACAAGCAGCTCTTGAGGCTTCTCGTTGTTTGTCTTGTAAAAATGCAAGATGTAAACAAGGCTGTCCTGTTTCTATTGATATTCCGAACTTTATAAAAGCTATTAAAGAAGACAATTTAGAAGCTGCAGGCGAAGTAATCAGACAATCTTCCATGCTTCCTTCTGTTTGTGGCAGAGTTTGTCCGCAAGAAAAGCAATGCGAAGGGAATTGTATTTTAGGTATAAAAGGTCAAAGCGTTGCAATCGGTGCATTAGAAAGATATGTTGGCGATAATACAGCTGCAAAAAAACAAGAAATTAAACCAAACGGCAAAAAAGTTGCAATAGTTGGTTCCGGTTGTGCAGGTATGTCTGCTGCGGCTGATTTAAGAAATGCAGGATTTGAAGTTTCAATTTTTGAAGCACTGCACGAATTTGGCGGCGTTTTAAGATACGGTATTCCTCCTTTTAGGCTTCCTAGAACTGTTTTGGATAGAGAAATAAAAGCCTTAATGGAAATGGGTGTTAAATTTTTCAAAAACGTTATTGTTGGAAAATCAATCACAATAAAACAATTGCAAGAAGACGGCTATGATGCGATTTTTATTTGTTCTGGTGCAGGTCTTCCTAAAATGATGCATATTAAAGGCGAAAATTTAAACGGTGTTTATTCTGCAAATGAATTTTTAACCAGAGTAAATTTAATGCACGCTAATAGCCCCGATACACCAACACCTTTAAAAGTTGCAAAATCAGCTGCAATTATCGGTGGTGGTAATGTTGCGATGGATGCTGCTAGAACTGCGGTTAGGGTAGGATATGAAAATGTTTATATCTGTTATCGTAGAACTGAAAAAGAGCTTCCTGCTAGATTAGAAGAAATTCGCCATGCAAAAGAAGAAGGAATAGAATTTAAGTTCCTTCATGCTCCTGTTGAAATCATAGGTGAAGATGGTTGGGTAAAATCAATGAAATTTGAATTAATGGAATTGGGTGAACCTGACGCTTCTGGTCGTCAAAAACCGATAGGTACGGGAAAATTCGTTGATATTCCATTAGATAGTGTGATTGTTTCTCTTGGTACCGGTCCAAATCCTATCATTCAAAGAAGTGCAGAAAATGAACACATTGAACTTGATACAGATAACAAAGGTTATATTGTAATTAATGACAAAGGTGAAACTTCTGTAAAATCCATATATGCCGGTGGTGACGTTGCTCCTTTGGGGCCATCTACTGCAATTAATGCGATGGGTGCCGGAAAACGTGCTGCAAAAGCAATAATTGAAGCTATTGGATAATATTTTTAAATAAAATAAAACAATTTAAAACCGCTTTTAAATTTTAAAAGCGGTTTTAATATTAAAAAGTTATTTTTTAAAAAGTTTTTTTATTTTATTTATTATATTTTTAAAAAATTTTACTATTTTTTCGATAAGAAGTTCTTCTTCGTCTTCTTCTGTTTCTATTTTGATTGTTGAATCAAAGCTATCAAATTTGTTTTCGTTTTTAAAATGAAAAGTTGCTTCTTCATTTTCTTCTGAATTATTTCTTTGGAAATAGCCCGTATTTCCCCCACCACCATCCATTGTTTTGTGGCTTGCTTGTACGCTAGATAAATTTATGTTTGGGTCAAAGTCGAATGACATATCTGCTACCTCATACTACAATTATAGCACATTTTACAAAAAAATACAATATATTGTGATAAAAATCGCAATTTTTATAAAATTAATGCTAAAATCATTAGTATAATTGAACCTATCTGCAAACCTGTTGAAGTGTATTTTTGGATTTTGTTTGCTTCGTATAATTTTGCAGTTTGCTGAGCGTTGGCTGCAGCTTGCAATCTTTGCAATCTTAAATAGTCATCATCAGATGAAAAATCTCTTTGGAATATTTTTCTTTCTAATCTGTTTAATCTTAGACCAACAGGGTCGTGAGAGTAGGTTTTTGAAAATAATACTGTTTCGAGACCCGACAATTGAATATGTATGTCTGAATTTTCGTATTTGTTTTGTGAACCCATATACTGTTCAATTTCAGTTGTTGGTGAGTAGGGTTGTTGCGTGTAGTAGTTTGGATTTTGTGCAACTTTATCTTCTTTTATATATCCTTTTAATCTATCGGTTCTAGAAGCCAAACTGCCATCTTGGGCAGAGCCAAATATTTTCTTTTCTAGTCTTTCTAATCTTTTGTAGATATTTTCTTTTTCGTATGTAGTTGAAAACATTTGATATTCTAGTTTGTCTATTTGAGGATAGTTTATTCCGCTTATTTCTGTTTTGTCTATTTCGTACGCTTCTTTTTTGCTATCTTCCCAGCTTTCTATACCTAGTGCTTCATTGATTTTTTTTATTCTGTTTTCTATTGACTGTTTTGAATTTGTCGAGCCAAAAATATTACTTTCAATTCTTGATAGTCGCTCCGGAGTTCCATTTTTTGCATAATTAAATCCCCAGATATTTTCTTCTATTTTAGAAATTTGACTCGTCACATCATCACCTGCAAAAGAAGTCAGGTGTATGTTAAAAGTTAATATTGCAAGTATAAATATTATTTTTGTAATTTTCATATTGCTATTATATCAGCAAAGATATATTTTTTTCTTGGATTTTTGAACTATTAAACATTATACTTTTGTAGAAGAAATTTTTTCGACTAATTTATTTACGGTATCTACCAAAGTTTTTGCATAATGTTCACATTTTTCTTTTGTTTTAGCTTCAAATCTTAATGTAAAAACAGGCTCTGTGTTGCTTTGGCGAATTAAAGCAAAACCGTCTTCAAACACTATTCGCATTCCATCTATCGTAATAATTTCTTTAATTTTTGAATTAAACAAATCTTCACTAACGATTGATTTTAGTTCTTCTAAAACAGCTTTTTTGTAGTCATTTGGACATTTTAGGCGATATTCATCTGAAAGGTGAACTTTTTTAAAATCTTCGATTAAATCAGTCAATTTAAAGTTTGGATTTTTGATTTTGTTTTTTGCAACTATTTCAATCAGCCTGCAACCTGCATAAATCGCATCGTCATATCCAAAATATTTGTCTTTAAAAAATGTATGTCCTGACATTTCTCCGGCAAGCAGTGCTTCAGTTTCTTTCATTTTTGATTTTATGTAGCCATGACCTGTTTTTGTCATAATAGCATTTCCGCCCAGATTGTTTATGGTGTCGTATAACACTTGTGAGCATTTTACTTCAGAAACAATAGTTGGTTTTTCGCCATGGACTTTTAGAGTTTCAATTAAATCTTTTGAATAAATAAGTAATAACTTGTCGCCTGTTAATGGCATTCCATCTTCATCTATTGCACCGATTCTATCTGCATCTCCATCAAAAGCTATGCCAAAATCAGCTTTTTCTTCTACTATTTTTTTTCTTATATCATCTAAAGTTTTTAGGTCAGATGGGTTTGGGTGGTGATTTGGAAAATTTCCATCCGGTTCAGAATACAATTCAATAACTTCGCAACCTAAATC
>CAKURN010000104.1 GCA_934675695.1 uncultured Candidatus Melainabacteria bacterium
GAAGATGCTGTAGGCTGACTTCCGACTGAATCGTGTGCAAAATTGTTAAATACAATATGTTTGAAATTTTTGATTTCATCAGATTTCGATTTTATTAAAGCAAAAGTACCCAAATGCATCAAAGCCGCACCATCTCCATCAAAACAATAAATTTCTTTGTCTTTTTTTTCTAATGCAATTCCTAATGCAATCGCACTACTATGCCCCATTGAACCTACAGTCAAAAAATCTCTGTCGTGAGATTCGTTTCTTTTTTCTCTTAATTCGTAAAGTTCTCTTGATGTAAAACCTGTAGTAGAAACAATAAATGAATTTTTTGGAATTTTATTTAAAACAATTTCAATTGCTTTTTCTCTAGTTAAAGAAAAAGTGGTTTTTGTTTTGTTTTTTAATTCATATTTATCAAAAATTCCTTTTTTTGCAACAAGACAAAAAGGTTTTTCTTCGTTTTTGCAATAGTCAATTGCCTGTTGCAGTTGGGTTTTCCAGTTTTCATCTAATACAAAATATTCAATGCCCAGTGTTTCTAGTAATTTTAGAGTGAGTTTTCCTTGTTTAATATGTTGAGGTTCATCCTTTGTATCAGGTTCACCCCTCCAGCCAACCAGCATAAGACAAGGGATTTTGTATACTTCTTCATCTGTTAAAGACAAAATTGGATTGACGCAGTTTCCAAGTCCGGAATTTTGCATATAAACAAGTGCAGGATTTTTTGTAGAAAGATAATGACCGGCAGCTTGGGCAATTGCTGCACCTTCGTTTGCACATATTAAAGAATTTGAAGAAGCATTATCTGTAATATAAGCACAAAAATTCTTCAACAAACTATCAGGAACTCCCAAAAAACAGTCAATTGAGTTGTTTTTTAATATTTCATAAAACTCTTTAACATCAATCATCTGTTTTCTCCTGTTGGTATCAAAGTCAATATGTCTTTAATTTTCATACAGTATTCGTCAGATGCTTCTTTGCATCTTTGGTTCAAAAGAATGCTTTTTGCCGTTTTTACCATTGCAGGATAAGCGGCTCTCAGTAGATGATTTGCATAAATTACCATATTTATGCCGTTTTTTGCCAATTCTTCTTCATAAACATCACAATAAGAAGAAGGAACTACAACGAGCGGTTTTTTGTTTTCTAAAGTATTGTATATTTTTGCAAATTCTTTAATTTCATCAAATGTTTTAGAACGAGAATGTATCATAATCCCGTCTGCTCCTGCTTTTAGGTATGTTTTTGCTCTATATATAGCATCTTCCATTCCTTTTTCTAAAATAAGACTTTCTATTCTTGCAATAATCATAAAATCAGGAGTTACTTGGGCACATTTACCTGCTTTTATTTTTTGTGCAAATTCTTCAGGAGTGTCTTGGACTTGTCCTGCGTCAACTCCAAAAAGCGAATTTTTTTTCAACCCTACTTTATCTTCAATAATAATTGCACTAACACCCAGTCTTTCTAATGTTTTTACAGTAAAAATAAAATGTTCACAAGGGCCGCCATTATCCCCATCATAAACAATAGGTTTTGTTGTTACTTCTAAAATATCATTCAAAACATTCATTCTGGATGTCGTATCCAAATACCCTATATCAGGCTTCCCTTGGGCAGTTGATTGAGTAAGAGAAGATATCCAAATACCGTCAAACTCTCTTTTTTTGTTATCTACATTAACAAACGTATTTTCAACAATCAAACCCGATAAACCGTTGTGTGCTTCAGACAACGTAACAATTTCTTTTGCATTTAATAGCCTTTTTAGCCTTTTGCCTCTGATTTCAGGCGTTGTTCCTACTTCTTTTAAAATTTTGTTCAATTGAGTCGAAGAAACACCCTCTGTATAAGGAATATCGAGAACCTTTCCACCCCATTGTTTCATAACTTCAATTATTCTTTGTCTTGTTTGGGCCTGTACCCCTGTTTTCCAGTCATCTCCATGGAGAACATAATCAGGTTTAATTTTTAATAGATTAGGAACATAATCAAGAGTTTCTTGAGCGACGACTTTAGATACGCCTTTTACATTTTCAACAACGACTTTTCTTTGTTCAAATGACATATAAGGAAGTCTTTTGTAGCTGGCGATTGCTTTATCTGTCAAAAGCCCGATAATAATTTCTCCCCCGCCATTTTCTTCTAATAATTTTCTTGCTTGATGAATAATATTCAAATGCCCGGGATGCAAAAGGTCAGCACTCATTCCTATATATATTTTTATCATAAATAAACTCCAAAAATTCGATACTCAGCAATTATAACACATTTTCGAGCTTCGTTTTTATGTTTGCATTCAAAATACATATTATGATATACTCATCAATATAAAACTGGAGAAAAAGGCTCATGTCAGAGGAATTTAAGACACATTTGGATAGAATAAATTTTGAAAAATATCTTTCAAAATTGAACAAAAAACTAAAAAACAAGACTGTTGTCATTTATGGTGCGGGGGCTTTTTTTAAATATATTAAAGAAAACTATGATTTAAGCAATTTGAATATTGTTGGAATTTCAGATATGAAATTCACAAATGAAGAAGAAAACACTACTTTTTTAGGGTATAAAGTAATTTTAAAAGAAAAATTAAAAGAGCAAAACCCAGATGTTGTCCTTGTTGCGACATTAAAATATGTTTCTATAATAGAAGATTTTGAGATTAATTATTTCGACAAAACAAAAACAAAAGTTTATCCTCTGGCAAAAATTCCGCTGTGGGATTTGATTAAAGAAATTTGGGCAAAATAAAAGACGATGCATATTCCTTATGAAGAAATTTTTCAAACTTTGGCTATTTTTTTGCCTTCTAAACAAAGAGAAGCCATAAGAGCCTTTGGAGTAGAATTAAAAACAAGGGCGAATTTGAGCTATATTAAAAAAAACAGAAAAAAAGTTCTGAAAAATTTGAAATCAAAACTCCAAAACAACGAAAAACTAAACGTTGCTTTTGTTATTTATGACGAAAGAAAGTGGAAAGCACAAAGCCTCTATGATTCGATGGAAGATAGTGAGTTTTTTGTGCCTTATGTTTTTGTAACCAAAAATTGTGTAAATTCTGACAACTTTAATTACCAAAAAAAAGAAGAACTGGTAAAGATTTTTGATTTTTTTAAAAACAAAAATATGAGAGTTTTGTATGCTTATGATTTTTTAAAAGATGACTTTATTCCTTTATCAAAAATGCCCAAAAAACCTGATATCGTCATATATTGCCACCCTTGGTACATAAATAAAACCCAAGGTCCTGTTATGACATCACGATATGCGATTTCTTGTTATATTCCGTATTTTCTTGCGACTTCTGTTTCTCCGATTGAATATTATACAAGATTTCATAGATACATTATGGCTCATTACGTTCCTAGCCCGTTAATCAAAGAATACTATTCAAAAAACATGGAAAACAAAGGCGAAAATTTAAGAGCAACAGGACACCCTATGCTTGATTATTTTTATTTGAATAAAAATAAAAATAAAATTTCAACCAACACCGTAATCTATGCCCCGCATTGGTCTGTTGACGATGATAACAAACTCCACTGGGGAACGTTTTTGGATTTTGGAGATTTAATCCTTGAATTTGCAAAACACCATCCTGAAATCAACTGGGTATTCAAACCTCACCCTTGTCTTAAAAATTATCTTTTAAATCACAAATACAAAACAACTGCAGAAGTTGAAAAATACTGGAAAGACTGGGAAAAACTAGGTACAGTCCACGAAACCGGGGATTATCTTGATTTGTTTATGGAATCAAAAGCAATAATTACAGATTGCGGCTCTTTTCAAACTGAATATTTTATGACTCAAAAGCCTTTTATTCGTTTGAAATCAGACCATCCTACACCTTTTAATGAAATGGTAAAAAAGATGACAAGTGTTTCTTATACGGTTTCCAATAAAACAGAGTTGATTGAAACACTAGATAACGTGCTAATAAAAAACTTAGACCCCAAAAAAGAAGAAAGGAAGAAGGTTTTGGAATTTTTGGGTTTAGATAATATTTATGCAGCAAAAAATATAATAGATGACATATTACTAACAATAAGAGGTAAAGATGAATAGTTTGTCTCACGAAACGCCTGTTTTTAGTATTATTACACCTTGTTTTAATTCTGAAAAACATATAGAAGAATGCATAAAAAGCGTCTTAAGCCAAACTTTTCAGGATTTTGAATTTTTGATTGTAGATGACGGTTCTTTTGATTCATCATCTAAAATCATCGAAAAATACGCAGATTTTGATAATAGAATAAAATTCTTTAAAAAAGAAAACCAAGGCCAAGGAATACAAAGAAATTTTGCAATCAAACAGTCAAAAGGCAGATATATCTTATTTCTCGATTCAGATGATTGGCTTGAAAACAATGCTCTAGAAAAATTGTTCAACAAATTTCAAAAAGACGACTCTGATGTTGTTATTTTTGATGGTTTTAAATATGAACAAAAATCGGGCAAGAAAAGTTTTTTTGAATATACAAAATTTTTCTATAAAATTTTTAAAGAAAGAAATTTTTCTCCGACAAAAGATGCTAAAGAATTTACTTTTAAAATAAACGGACTTACTTTTAAAGCATACAAAAGAGAATTTTTAATCAAAAACGACATAAAATTTTCCCCAACTCGTTTTATAGAAGATAGCGAATTTTATTATAAAATGATGCTAACTGTAGAAAAATTGTCTTGTTTAAAAGAAAACATCCTAAACTACAGGATTCATTCTTCTTCAGTGACTTTTGCCCAATCAAAAAGAATAGAAGATATAAAATATGCGTTTTTTGCTTGTGAAAAAATCGTCAAAAATTCTTCTTTTAATAAAGACAAAACAATCATAAATGCATTTTTAAAAAATAGAATTTCGCAGGTTTTTTATTATTACAAAACAATAAAAAATAACCCCAAATTAAAGAAAAATTACTACTATTTAATTAAAGAAATTTTAAAATACATAAAAAGAAACTATGGTTTTGATTTTGTTACAGAAAAATCAAAACTTGAAAAATACAACGACATAATTAAATTTTCTTTTGAATTTTATTATTTTTCAAAAAATTTAAAAAGAAAATTATATTTAACAAAAATATTTTTTAAAAAACACTTTGAAATTTAAAAAAAGGAAAAAAAATGAAAATCTCAAATCTCATAAAAACAATCAACTTTATAAAAACACTGCTCCCGTCAGGGTTTCAAGACTATATTTTAAAAAAATTAAAAAAAGAAACATATTTGTCCCAAGTTGAATTTCATCTGGTTGACCATTGCAACTTAAATTGTGCTTATTGTGACCATTTTACTCCTCTTGCTGAAGAAAAATTCTATAACATAGATTCAATTCTTGAGGATTTTAAAAAACTTAAAAAAATCTTCAATAATATTGGAAAAATCTACATTTTAGGCGGAGAGCCGCTTTTGCACCCTGATATTTTGAAGATTTTTGCTCCATTAAGAAAACTCTATCCAAAAAGCAAAATCTTAGTAATCACAAACGGAATTTTATTAAACAAACAAGATGATATTTTTTGGAAACAACTGAAAGAAAACGACATAACGCTTTCTATGACACATTATCCGATTAATGTTGATTATGAAAAATACATCGAAAAATGTAACTCTATGGGTATAAAAGTTTGCTATTTTGGTTTAGATAGAAACAAAATGCAAAACACGAATTTGGATATTAAAGGCAAACGCAACAAAACAAAAGCCTTTATGCAATGTACAAGGAAAAAATGTCATTTTTTAAGCGACGGAAAACTGTATCTTTGCACTCTTGT
>CAKURN010000105.1 GCA_934675695.1 uncultured Candidatus Melainabacteria bacterium
GTGGAAAATCAACACTACTAAAAATAATATCAGGAATTTTAGAACCGGATTCTGGAGAAGTTATATATCCAAAAAATTCTGATGTTGCAATGGCTTTTCAATACAGTGCATTGTTTGATTTTTTGAATGTGTACGATAATATTGCTTTTCCATTAGAAGAAAGAAAAGATTTAAGAGGCAAATATACAAAAGACCAAATAACTTCTATCGTAAAAGAAAAATTGAAAATGGTAGGACTAGATGGGATAGAAGACAAATACCCATCAGAACTTTCAGGCGGTATGCAAAAAAGAGTCGGTTTTGCTCGTGCAATCGTGACAAATCCTCAAATAATACTCTTTGATGAGCCGACAGCAGGGCTTGATCCTGTTACTTCCACTTTGATAGAAGATTATATTGTGCAGCTTAAAAATGATTTAAATGCTAGTTGTGTCGTTGTTACGCACCAATTGTCAACAATAAAAAGAGCAGTTGATAATGTCATTATGCTTTATCAAGGCAATGTTGTATTTTCAGGCACAGTTGACGAGTTGTTATCAGGAAAAAATGAATATGCAAAACAGTTTGTAGGTGCTACAATTAATGGACCTATGAATATTGCGAGTAAATAAGGAAAAAATAATGAATAAAAAAGAAAAATATTCAAGTTCTTTAAAAGTCGGGGTTTTGACCCTTAGTGCAATATTTATTTTGATTTTTACGGTTTTGTGGGTTAAAGGTAGAAGTTTGTCTGCGGGTGAACGTATAGACTTGGCTTTTCAAGACATAAACGGTATGAGAGCCGGTTCCGGTGTGCAGATGATGGGGCTTCGTATCGGACAAGTAGAAGAAATCACTCCTGTTATGCAAGGCAAAGACAGCTACGTAAATCTTCGTTTTGTAGTTACGGAAAAAGGCGTCAAAATTCCACCAGCTTCTACAATTACAATTCAACAGTCAGGAATTATTGGTGAACAGTTTTTAGAAGTCACTCCTCCAAAAACAGAAGTCATATATGTAGACACTCAAAAAACAAAAATAGATTTTACAGAAAAATTGCCTGTGTTTATGAAGCTTTCTGAAGGTGAAAAAGAAATCGGAAAAATCGTTGACCTTGAAATTATGAACAAATCTCAACTTCCATACAAAATAAGACAACATTTGAAAACAAAAAATGTTCTAAAAGTTTCTTATGTTGTTACTTTGCCGGGGTTGATATTAGATAGCGAAATGATAGGCGTTAAAGCCATAAACGACAAATATTTCTTCTATTTGACAGATGGTGAAATACCGATTACGCCTAAAGAAGGCTTAAAATACACAGTGATTGAGCCTATGAGATTGGCTGATTTTATGGATTTGCAATTCAGAGCCGCAAAATCACTAGCTGAAACGAATAACAGAGTTGTAGAAATATTGTCAGATGAGTTTATTGATTCGATTAAATCATCAGTAAACAATATCCAAGAACTTACCAAAAATGCAAACACAACAGTCGAAAAAGCAAACAAACTAATCGATTCTTCAAAAACAGAAATAGATTCTTTCATTGTTCAATCGCAAGAATTAATCAACAGTTTGACCAAATTGTCTAACAATATAAACGAAATTGTTTCTGATGACAATCTCAAAAATGACGTTATTTCCAGCATAAAATCAGTAGGAGAATTGTCTAACAATATAAACAAATTCGTTGAAGACGCCCAAACTCAACAAATGATTGCTGATTTGGCAGATACAATGAGAAATGTAAACGACATTTCGACTTATGTAAATGAATATACAAAAGATGAAAAATTAAAAGAAGATTTAACAAAAACAATTACAAACTTGTCTTCTATAACAGAAAATATTTCAAAATTGATGAATGATTACAACAAATTAAACGAAGAAGACAAAATGAAATTGAAAAACACAGTAAAAGATGTTAATTGTATAACGAAAAATTTGAAAAAATTCTCAGAAAAATTAAACAAAAGATTTTTACTGTTCAGATTAATATTCTAAAATATGAAAAATTCACATCTAAACAAAATCCAAGATATACACTATTCAAGACAAAAAGCCTCTTTTTGTCTTGGTATAGTTTTGAGTGTCGGAAGTTTCTTTTATAAAAATGTGATAAATTTCAAAAATTTCTTATACAAAAAAAACATCTTAAAAGAACAAAAAGTTGAAGCTTATGTAATATGTGTCGGAAATCTCACAACGGGTGGAGTCGGAAAAACGCCTATTGTTGCAAAAATGGCAAATGAATTGTCAAAAAATGAGCCTGTCGCTATAATATCTCGAGGTTACGGTGCAAAAATTTCAAACAAAGAGCCTCTTATAATAAAAGATTTTAAAGAAATAAAATTTAAAGACGGCACATTGTGCGGTGATGAACCGTTTCAATTGGCAAAAAAAGTAAACAATAATGTTGTTATCATTACATGTCCTGATAGAAAAAAATCAGCCGAGCTTGCGATTGTGAAATTTGGCATTAAAACAATAATTATGGATGATGGGTTTTCTAATCGCAAAATAAAAAAAGATAAACAAATTCTCGTGATTGATTCAAAAATGCGTTTCGGAAATAATTTTTTATTGCCAAAAGGCCCGTTAAGAGAGCCTGTAGGTGAAATAAACAGAGTAGATGAAATTATTTTGGTTGATAAAGGTGATGAAAACATTGAAGATGCGATTTTGTGGGTTCAAAAATTTAACAAACCATATAAAATATGTAAAATGCAGCCAAAAAGAATATACAACATAAAGACAAAAGCTGATTTAGTGTTTAATAAACCGTTAAATTCTTCAGACCAAAAACCAAAAGCGATAGCGTTTTGTGCAATTGGGCAGCCAAAACAGTTTTTTGATTTTGCAAAAAAATACTATGAAATAGTTGAAATGATAGAATTTGATGACCACCATAAATACAATAAAAACGACATAAAAAAATTAGAAACATTAGCAAACAAAAATAACACAAATATCTTCATCACGACGCAAAAAGATGAAACAAAACTTTTGCCTTTGGTTTCTGATTGTTTGGATTATTGCTACAATATTTTAGAATTGAAAGAAGAAATATTGTAATTTATAGAGCTATTGGTTTATTGAATTTTTTTACAACAAGCGAACCGTCGTTTGTCATGTAGTTAAAGTTGTAGCTACCTTTTTCCAGACAATTTCCATCTTCGTTTTGGCTTATTGTGCATTCTTTTAGTCTGTTGTTGTGGTATCTGTAGCTAACTTTTTCTTTTTTTGATGTTTTTGTAATATCTAAAATGCCTTCGTTTGTGAAACTTATTTTGTATTTTGCAGAGTCTGTTTCGTATGCTGCAAATCCATTATCGTGAAATGGTGAAAAATCAAATTCTAAATCGTCTTTACCACTTAAAATAGCTCTTTTTATCGGGTTTTTTGAAAGCGTTGCGGATTTGCTCAGTTTTTTATCAAACATATTAAACAAATCAATTGCTTCTTGTTTTAATATTTTAGAGGCTTGTATGTATTTTTGGTTTTCAGGTTCTTCTTCATCTTTTTTTATTATAATTTCTTTAAAAGTGTTGATTGTGTCTGATTTTTCTCTTGTAAATTTTGTTTTAGATGTTGTGTCATTTTTTTCTAGAGTTGCGTCTTCTATATTTTCTTCTATGGGAGTTGTTGTAGTTTCATCTATAATTTCATCTGCTGCAGCTTCTTCTGTTGAAGTTTTATCTGATGTCATTTCGTCTATAATTTCATCTGTTACGGCTTTTTCTGTTGTCGCTTCTTTAATGGCTTCTTCTGTTGGAGTTTCATTTACATTTTCTGTTGTATTTTCTTCTGTTGGAGATGTTGTTTGTTCTGTTACATTTTCTTCTTTATTTTTTTCTACTAGAGGTTGTTCTATAGTATCTTCATTAAATTCATCAATAGTTTCGTTAATCGGGTCATTTTCTATGGTTTTTTCTTCAAAAGTTTTTGTAGAATTTTCAGGAGTATTTATTTTATCGTTTTGAGAAGTTGTTTCTTTTTGCTCATTTTGAGTAGTATAATTTGAAATATGTGTTTGAAGATTTTTAATCAAATTTCCGAGAGCATTCAAAACAACACCCAAAAGCACCAAAGCTTTTTTTATAAAATCAGAAGTTTTGGTATTTGTTTTTTGTTTTTGAGAATTTGAATCAGTTGAAGATATACTATTTGATGTAAAATTCGTGTTTTTGATTTTTTTGATTGTAGGTGTTTGTATTTTTAATGGAGAGATATTCATAGTCTTTTTCCCTTTTTTCGTTTAAAAACTCCTAAAGAAAAATTTTTGCTATGGATTTATTTTTTTATTTCTAAACAAATTTTATAAACATCGTTTTTGTTTACATCAAACAGGACAGATAAAATAGATGAAATTTCTTTGTCTTTTAAATTGAGTTTTTTTAGTTTTTTAATTTCTTCTAAAATATCTATTTCTTTTTTTTCTTCATCTTTGTGCAAAAGTACCGCAATTTCACCTTTTAGAGGATTTGTTTCGTAGTATTTTATTATGTTTTTGATGTTGTCTTTTTTTATTTCTTCAAATTTTTTCGTCAATTCTCTCCCAACTGTGACTGTTTTTTTGGGGTATTCTTTTGAAATGATCGAAAGAGTCGAAAGCAATCTGTTTGGGCTTTCATAAAAAATCAAGTTTTCGTATTTGTTTTTAGAAACAGTGTCTAGTATTTGATTTTCTACTCTTGAAATAAAACCTATGAACTTAAAATCCTCACCAATTCTACTCGTTGCACTCAAAAGAGTAATCGGTGCAGAAGCTCCGGGGATTGGAATGACTTTAAAATTGTTTTTTTTAACTTCGTCAACCAAAATGTTTCCAGGGTCTGAAATAAGAGGAGTTCCGGCATCTGTCACAAGAGCAATTGATTTTCCTTGTTTTAAATATTCTAAAAACAATTCTTTTCTTTGGTTTTCAGAAAATTTGTGATAGCTGATTAATTTCGTCGATATAGAATATTTTTCTAACAAGACACTTGTATTTCTAGTGTCTTCTGAAGCAATTATATCAACGTTTTTCAGTACATCAATTGCTCTTAATGTAATATCATCAAGATTTCCAATCGGAGTTGCTACTGTATATAGTGCGTTTTCTATACTATTTGCCACGTTGTACCATCTTTTGAGTCTTTTAGCTGAATTTTGTTTGAAAGCAAGAAATCTCTTATTTCATCGGATTTTGCCCAGTCTTTGTTGTCTCTTGCTAATTTTCTGAGTTTTATTATTTCTTCTATTGCTTCTTTTGGAGTCAAATCACCGGATAAAGAAAACTTTTCATACAGCGGTTTTGTTATGCCTTTTAGTTCTTCTTCTGATACTTCTTTTTCAGAAAGCGAAAAATCGAATCCTAAAACATTACCTAAATAAACAAGAGTGTTTGCTGAAATTTGTTTGTTGTTGTTCTTTTTGATTTTGTCAACCAAAGAAAACAAAATAGCAAGAGCTTTTGAAGTGTTTAAATCTTCATTCATAGCGTTTTTAAATTCTTCAATTGCTTCTTCATCGTAAGAAGAAGTTGTTTCTATACCTGAAACTGAGTTTATGAGGCGTTTTGCTCCATTTTTTGCAGAAGTTAAAGCGACATCATTAAATTCAACAGGCATTCTGTAGTGATTTGTTAAAATAAACAAGCGAACTGCATTTGTGTCGTAAGATTTTAAAACATCATCAATAGTTAAAAAGTTGTTTAGAGATTTTGACATTTTTTCTTTGTTTATTGTAACAAAGCCGT
>CAKURN010000106.1 GCA_934675695.1 uncultured Candidatus Melainabacteria bacterium
GGTTAAAATCGCTCCGATTAAGGTTTCTTCCGGTCTTCTTTTAGGCTCTAAGGCAACAAAAATATTTGATGTTTCTAGTGCTGTTCCTGATGATGACTGTCGTTACGATTTGATAATAAAAGTTGAACACCATAGTGCTGTTGGGGCTGTTGCTACAGTTTCATATTATAAAGATGATTCTACAATAATAGAAATGTTGTCTACTAGAAGCCAAAACGCAAATGCTGTTTCAACGGCGACAGGTCGAGTGGTGGTTGATAAAAATAGAAAAATTGCAGCTAAAAGTGCGGAGGTTTCTGTAGCGACGCTTGATTTATATATTCTTGGGTATAGAAGATTAGGAACGAATGAATAAAAGGAGAAAAATATGTATTACATTTTTGTTGAAAACAACAAAATAATAGGCAAAGGTAAATGTAAATGTCTAAATGATGAAACATTGAATTTTGAAGTGAGTGAGGAGATTTTTGACGATTTTGAAAAGTATATTTTTAAAGACGGGCAAATTGTTTTAGATGATGATTTTGAAGAAAAGCAAAAACAAAAAGAAAAAGAACAAAAATCTATGATGACTCTAACTGGGGCTGATGTTGAGCGTGCAATATATAAATCAAAAGGAATGGATTTTGAAGATTTGATTGAATTTGTTCAAAAAAACAACGCCAATGATATTGATATTAAAGCATTAAAAATTGAACTAAAAGCAAACAATTTTTATCGTGGAAATCCATATATCAACCAAATAGGAACGCTACTTGGCTACAAGGCAGATGAAATTGATTATTTGTTTGAAAATAAAGAATTGCCGTAAATTTTGATATTTGGACAATACTGGGATTTTATCGTAAGATAATTCTTATAGGGTAAAAGACAACCTTTTTTCAAAAAAGAACTTGCCTACAAAACAAATTAAGACTTCGGGCTGGTTCTCGACTAGAAAGGGGGTCAATGTGGATAAATTCAATTTAACACTATTTTTAGTTTATTTGATTTTAAACATATTAACAAACGGCTCTCATCATAAAAGATAAGAACCGTTAAGACTTCTAAAAGGTTGTCGGTAGTCTGGTAAACTACCACCCTTCATATATTAATTATCTACTATATTCCCTGTTTTGTCAACGGATAACTGTTTTTTAAGGGAGGAAGTATGATTTTGTTTCAAAATAAATTGCTAAAGTTGGTTAAATTAGCAATAAAATTAACCAATAAATTGATTTTTGTAATTGGAAAAATAGAAAAAACCTACCAAGACGCCGAGGCAAAAGTTGAAAATTTGTCTATGAAAAAGCTTGATTTGTCAAATATTCTTGAATCTTTGAATAAAATTAGTCAAAAACTGGGGGACAAACAATGAAAGAATGGTGTTCAAATAACAAAGTTTCTATCTTTTTTGATTGTATTCCGGAAATAAAAATTAGAGAATTTCACTACAATAGTGAATTATCAAAAACAGAAAACGAAAAATTAAGAAAAAATATCGAAAAATATCCTTTTGAATTGATGAATGAAATTCTTGTAACGATTGAAGATTTAAAAACATACAAAGAATACACATTTTCAATCCCCAAAAATTACTGCTATGATGGGGCTTCTATTCCAAAAATTTTTATTAGATTGATTGGAAGCAATACAGACAACAGATTTTTGATTGCTTCTTTAGTTCATGATGTTCTTTGCGAAAATCACTGTTATGTGGATTTTGATAGAAAACTTTCGACAGAAGTATTTAATATTCTCCTTGAATCCAGCGGCGTTTGTGCTTTTAAAAGATGGTTGATGAAAAATTCTGTTGATATTTTTCAAAAAACTTGCAGGTGGAAAAAATGAACATAGAACTAATCGCAATACTAATAACAGTGATTTTTCAGGCACTTTATGTCTGTTATAAATTAGGACAAATGCCCGAAAAACTCATTGATTTGGAAAAGAAACAAGATAAACATAACAGTTTGATTGAAAGAATGGTTGTTGTAGAGCAGTCTTTAAAATCAGCACATCATAGAATAGATGAGGTTGAAAAATTATGAATTTGAATTTCAAAATTTCAGAATTAATATATTCAGATACTGCAATAAAAAACAACATCAACAATATGCCTGATATAAACAGTCTTGATAGTATGTTGGATTTAATTTTTTATTGTTTACAACCTATTAGAAATAAAATAAATAAACCTATTGTTATAACCTCGGGCTTTAGAAATAATGAAGTTAATCGTCTTGTAAAAGGGAAAAATAATTCGCAGCATTTGAAAGGTCAAGCGGTTGATTTTGTAATAAAAGGAATGAATATAGGTGATATTATTGATTTTATTAAAAAATCAGATGTTGAATATGATCAATTGATAAATGAATACAATAAGTGGGTGCATATATCTTTTGTAAAAGGAAAAAATAGAAAACAAATATTAAAATATTAAAAAACAAATTCCAAAAGTATTTTTTGCTTTTGGAATTTTTTGTATAATAAAAAACCTTACTCAAAAAGCAAGGTTTTGTTAGTTAGTTTGGTTAGTTAGTTGTTGTTGTATAATTTCGATTTTAAAATTTCAAATAAGACATATATTTGATAATAAATTTTCCTTTTGCTGCCATATCATACAAAATTGTTCTTGTTTGATAATCGCCGAGGGCTTTTTTGTAGGGTCTGACTTCTTTTAAAGCACTATATATATCTGCCATTGTCAGCACTTGATTTTCATCATTTGGTTTTATATCGTTGTTGTAATTATGATGTTCATAAGCCAACTGTGCTACTTTTGGATTTAGTTCCGTTGTTATCAGTATTTCGTAGCTCAGTCTGTTGTGGAGTTCTATGATTTGTCGCTCTTTTGGTGATAATTTTCCACGTTTGTTTAAAATATCAGGAGGAATGAAAACTTTTCCTATATCATGTAACAAACAAGCTTCTACCAGATATAAGTAGTTTTTTTCATTCGTTCTATGACCCAAATTCAAATATGTTTCTTTTGCTTTTCTTGCAGTTGGGATTAAATGGGACATAATTATTGAATTTACGTTTTGTATATAAAAATCTTTCGTTAATCCATTTTCGTAGAGAATTTTTTCGATATTTGAATTGATTTTCATTGCATTTTGTATAGTCAAACGATTCAAATACTTGTAAATAAATTGCATTGGAAAATGAAAAGCAAGTTCTTCATCTGTTATATGAGGAAAAGCTATTCTTGTTAAAGTTCCTTGCTTTGTTATATTTTTCGCAAGGGCGTTTTTTTGAAATCCAAAACTACTATATTTTTCCTTTTTGTCAAGAGCATTCGATTGGCTATTAAAGCTCGCACTTATGCGGTCTAATAAACTCATATTCACCCACTAAAGTCTAAAACACTACCTTTACCTTTATGTATATATAAAGTTTTTTTATGGCAGAAAATTGACTTTATGAAATATGTAGCTTAACAAAACTTAATAAAGTTTTTATTCGATATACTCTTTCATATCCAATTTTAGAATGTTTTTTATTTCTTCAATATCAGAACAAAAAGCAAAAACAATCGCAAAAACCGGATTGTTTTTGTAGTCTATTTTTCTAATATCTAGTGGGTTTTTGATGTTTTTTAGGTATTTTTCGTAGTTGATATTTTTTATTTTCGTTTTATCTATGCTAGATGGAATATCGCCGATTGTAAAATAAAAATACCCATCTTTTGTGTTGTTTAGTATTTTTTGCCAATCAGGTTTTAATTTTTTGAAATATGCTTCATAAACATTAATACCCCAAGCAAAATATGCAATATCAGTTATGCACCAACCACAAAAACGCATAGGGTTTAATTCTATTGGAATGACTGTTTTGTCGTTTGCTCTTAATTCTAAATGAAATGGGAAGTTTCTGTATTTTCCGATTTTTCCTATTTTGTCTAACAAAATTTTAAAAGGCTCAAGATATTGTTGAAGAATTTGTTTAGAAGTATAGTAAACTCTATCAGATACGTCGTTTTCATCAAAAAACGGGTGCTCAAAGATGTTTAGTATTGTAGCGTTTCCGTTTTCATCAAAATAAGCATCTATTGCAAATTCTCTACCTTCTATCATTTCTTCAATTAAAAAATCATTCATATCAACAACACTGTCGGGAAAAATTCCTTTCAATTTTTCGATATCTGAGTTGAGTTTTTTTATTGTTTTTTCCCACTCGTCTGCGTTTTTGATTGGATAAACTCCAAAACTCAAAAAGCCGACAGATGGTTTTAGAATAACGGGAAATTTTATTTTTGAAGTATCAAAATCATTCAAATCTTCAAATTTTACTTTTTCAAAATAATAATCCGGATAAATTTCTTTCAAAACTTCTCTAAATTGAATTTTGTTTTTGCTCAATTTAATCATAGCTGAAATCTCTGAATCAGAAAGATTTTGAGCAATCCAGTCTATTGAATTTTCTGAATTTGAATAGAATAATTCTCCTTGATTGTATTTTTTTATTGCATCTTCAAAAGAAGTTAATTTGTCTTTTTCAAAATAATTTCTTGAAATTTCGTTATCCAAAACATCAAAATTGTTGTTTTGGATTGTTTTAATTAAAAAATCTGATACATAAGGTTTTTCTAATATAATCATAATCTTCCTTTTAGCGAATATTGCCCATATAAAATAAAATATCGATTATTAAATCTGCAACCAAAATATACACTGTACACAATACTGCAGACATTGTCGTTGATTTGCCGACATTAATCGCACCGCCTCTGGTGTTGTATCCTGCTGTTGCACAAATCAGTGCAATTATTCCGCCAAAAACAAGTGCTTTAAAAAGACTGATATAGACATCTTTCAAAACCAACATCAACCAAACAGAATTGAAATATCTGATAGGGTGAAGGTCAATAGAAAAATAAGAAACTAAAGCTCCGCCTAATATACCAATCAATTCAGCAAGCAATACTATGCAAAAGCAAGAAATCGCTCCTGCAATTATTCTTGGTGCAAAATAATACCCTATCGAATCAACTTTTAAAACTTCTATAGCATCTATTTGGCTGGTTACTTGCATATTAGCGACTTGTGCAGTGATTGCCGTACCTGCTCTTGCAGCTAGTGACAATGCAGCAAACCCCGGTGCAATTTCTCTAATTAGTGCTACTGCTAAAAAACCGCCTATATAGCTATCTCCTCCGGACATCAAAAACTGATGTGCAACCTGAAGTGCAATAACACAAGCTGAAATGAATACAATAGACAAACATATCCCTAAAGAATCAAAACCTATTGCTGCTATTTGGTTGACTACAGAAATTGGCTTTACATTTCCTTTAAAAACGTATTTTGTTGCTCTGATTAAATTTTGAATGCACTGTCCTAAAAAGCTAATCATATATTGATTATATCAGCTTATAATAAAAAAACTAGATTTTTAATCATTTTTTATTTAAAATACAACTATGATATTACTAGATATTTTATTTGCTATAATCATAATTTATCTTTTTATTTATTGCATCTATCAACTTTTCTTCTATATAAAAGCAAGCAACATAGACGCTTATGCTTTCAAGCAAGAAACAAAAAGAAGCAAAATCACCGAAAACAAGAAATTTTGTGTTTTGATATTTGCAACAAATAAAGACAAAAATTTGGATAAACTTCTTGCTTCTTTGAACAATCAACACTATGACAAAGAAAATTACGAAGTCCACTGCG
>CAKURN010000107.1 GCA_934675695.1 uncultured Candidatus Melainabacteria bacterium
GCAGAAACAGATTCGTTTCTATATACTCTACCTGGAGAAATGATTTTTATCGGAGGTTTTGAATTTATCATTTGACGAGCTTGTGCATTTGATGTTTGGCTTCTTAAAACTACGTTTTGAAGATTTGCACAATAGAAAGTATCTTGAACATCTCTTGCAGGGTGTTCTTTTGGAACATTTAACAAATCAAAATTGAATTTTTCTAGTTCAACTTCTGGAGAAAATTCGGGATTGATTAAAGAAAAACCTAAATGATTGAATATTTCAACAATTTCATTAACTGTTTTTGTTAATGGGTGAACGTGTCCTCGTGGTGTGTAATCGCCATCGAGAGTGACATCTATTTTTTCTTTTAAAAGTTTTTCATTTAGTTCTTTTTTGTAAAAAAGTTCATTTTTTTCATTAATTAAAGAATTTAGTTCATTTGAAACTTTGTTTAACAATGCCCCTATTATCGGTTTTTGTTCTGGGGACAAGTCTTTCATACCTTTTTTTAAATTATTAAATTCAGAATTTCTTGATAAAAATTGATTTTTAACTTCTTCGAGTTCTTTTAAATTGCTTGCTTTTTCTATTTTTTCAAGAGCTTCTGTTTTTATTTGATTAATTTTGTTTTCCATTTCGCTTTCTCCTTTAAATATAATAGCTTAAACAAAAAAAATGTACTATAATAACTTTTATGGATTTTATTTTTTATATAACTTTATTTCTTTTTATAGTTTTGTTTGGCAGTCTGGATATCAATATAGACTATGATTTTTGGGCAAGATTGATTGTTGGAAAAAGTTTTTTCCAAACAGGTATTTTATTCAACAATGATTTTTATTCTTTTGGAAAAACTCATTTATTTATTGACCATGAGTGGGGTTCTAGTTTAATATTTTATTTAATTCAAAATTTTTTTGGCGATGTTGGTTTGTTTTTGTTTAAAGTTTTGATGATTTTTTTGACATTCTTTTTAATTACAAAAACAATAAAATTAAAAAACGACTCAACTAAACTTCATTTTTTACTATTCTTTTTTGCTATTCATAGCGTTTGTTATAATATTTTTTCAACGATTAGATGTCAGATTTTTTCATTTTTCTTTTTTGTTTTCTATATCTATATTTTAGAATATGCAAGAAAAAAGAAGAATTACAAAATACTTTGGGTTTTGCCCGTGTTAAATATAATTTGGGCAAATCTCCATGGGGGGTTTGTTTTAGGGATTGCAATGATATTGCTTTTTGCAATAGGAGAAAAACTAAACAAAAGTCCTTCAAAACCTTATTTTATAGCTTGCTTTGCTTCTTTTTTAACGAGTTTTATAAATCCTTACGGTATAAAATATCTGATTTATATTTTTGATGCATTTGCTTTAAATAGAGTGCATATCCCTGAATGGCAAAGTGCGTTTTTTAATAAGAATTATGTTTTTGATTTGTTAAAATTTAAAATATTCTTTTTTGTGACTCTTGTTTGTTGGGTTTTTTGTTTAATTAAAAATCTAAAACAAAATATAAAAGAATTTTATCTAAAACTCGACAAAACAAAATATTTAATTTTGTTATTTTCAACGTTAATTGCACTAAAAAGTATCAGATGTCACCCGTTTTTTACTTATTGTGTTTTAGTGTATTGCTATTGTGACTTTAATAATTTCTTTAAAATTAATTTTTTAAAAAAAACAAATATTTTTATAGATATTGTTTTGTTTGTTTTGATAGGTGTTTCTTCTATTTCTCATTTGTATAGTTACAAATTTCAAAATGTAGTGAATGAAAATTTTTATCCTGTAAAAAGCGTAGAATTTATTAAAGAAAACAATTTAAAAGGAAATATTTTTACAAATTTTCATACTGCAAGCTATGTTATATACAAACTCTACCCAAACAACCATATTTATATGGACGGAAGATACGAAGAAGTCTATGATGATTCTTTGATTAACAATATGGGAAAATTCTTTTTAGGAGAAGATTATAGAGAATTTTTAGAACATTATCATTTTGATATTTTGATTATGGATAAAACTTATCCAAAAGTTATTGAATACCTAAAACGTGATAGTGACTGGTTTTTGGCATTTGATGAAAAAGCATTTTGTGTATTTTTGCCTGCCGGATTAAAAAACAAAAGTTTTGTTTATCCAAAAAGAACTTTAGATGAAATCAATAAAGACAAATTTTTAACAAACATCAATTGGTTATGATTGTTACAATTGCTACATTTTTTGTTTATTATTTTATTTATTAAATATAATAATATTGACACTATTTTTTTGGGGAGTTAGTGATAATGAAAAAAATTATAAAAATTTTATCTGTAATAACCTTATCTTTTGTAGTGCTATTGTATTTAGGGTTTTTAATTGCTCCGTTTTTTATAAATCTTGATTTTTTGAAGCCTCAAATTCAGCAGATTGTAAAAGATTCTTCAAAACTAAATCTTGATTATTCAAAATTGAAGATATATACAACTCCTCTTTTATCTATAGGTGTAATCCTAGAAGACACAAACGTTTCATTTGATGATAAGACTTCTTTATTTAAAAGTGAAAAAATTAAAACCGGTATCGCACTACCTTCTTTGTTGACTTTGACTGTAAAAACAGCTTATACAGAAGTAGTTAACCCAAATGTAAATTTAGAAATTGTTGATAACAAACAATATAAAATAGTAACACTGGTTGAAGAAATAATTAATGAAAATATTAAAAAACCAAAAATTGAAAAACAAAAAACAGAACAAGACATAAAAAATGAACAAATTCTAGCTTGGGTAACGGAACATTTGAGAATTAAAGTTCCAAATATCAAAATTGCAAATTACAAAATTGACATAAACAACCCACAAACAAAAAACAAGCTATTATTTTCAGGTGATGAAGTGAAATTGGGCTATACAAGTAAATCTAATACTGTAAAATTAAAAACAATTCTTCATTTGTATTCTAATGAAAACCAAAATATTTTAGCGGATTTGGATATAAAAACTTTTATCCCAAAAACTACTCCATCTCCAAAAGAAGAAATCGATCCCGATGAAACAATTGAAATACCTTTTATAAATATTATTGATATTTACCAAACTTATGATTTAAAAACTAATGTTACTTCAAAATTAAGAATTAAAAATTCAAAAGACAAGGGTATACTTGCTTTTGGTTATTTTGATGTAGATGATTTAACATTAAAATTGTCAAATATTCAATTGCCAAAAAGCTATTTTCATTCAAAATTTAATGGTCAAAGAATTACATACGAAAGTAATGTATATGTAAAAAGCAATGAAAAACTTGATGTTGCAGGATTTGTACAAATGGGTAAAAATCCTCACCTAAAAACTGCTCTTACATCTGACGATATTCATTTTGATAACGTTTTAGCTTTGATTAGAGGTTTGTTGGATAGTTTAAATATCAAAAACAGCATTCCATTGATTGAGGCTAAAGGTTATTTGAATGCAAATGCTGTGATTGATACTGATTTTAAAAACTTAAAATCAAGCGGAAAAATAATAATAAAAGATGGTTCTTTCCTTAATAAAAAAACAAACATCGGAGTTAAAGATATCGTCGCAGATTTGATTTTTGATAACAATTCTATAGACATAAAAAAAGCTCAAGCTGTAATAAATGATTCAAAAGTTAATTTATCAGGTAATATTGACAACAAATCAAATGCAGATATTAATTTTTCAATAAATAATTTATCTTTGCCTATTTTGTACAATGCTTTTGCACCAAAAGAATTGAAAAATTTGTACAAATTAAATTCTTTAAATTTGACAGCAAACGCAAATATAAAAGGCAAACTCAATGACTTGAATGCAATATTAAATGCAAAATTAGACAATTTATCGCTAAATGATTATAAAAAAACAATGTTTTTGCAAAACAAAAATATCGTTTTTGATTTGAATGGTAACAAAGAAAACATTAATGCAAAAATAACCGATTCGGGTTTTAATTTTAACATTCCAAAATCAAATATCTACACAAATATCTCAAAATTAGTTGTTGATATCGATAAAGACAAAGTTAAAATAAATCCTTTCGATTTTGTTTATAATAAAAACTCAAAATTTAATATCAAAGGTGAAATTGCAAACTATCTAAAAAATACGGATTTAGACCTTTTTGTAGATGGTTTAATTTCAACAAATGATATTAAAAATACTCTAGGAAAAGAAGTTTCTTATTATTTGAAATCTTCAGGAAATATTCCCCTAAAAGCTTCAATCAAAGGGGATAAAAAAGCTCAAAATATTTTGGCTCAAATTTATTCAAATCCTTCAAATTTTATTACTCCAATAGATTTAAAAGATTTGTATGGAACAAACACTCTTATTCAAGGTGATATTAAATTAAAAGGAAACAAAATTCATATAAAAAATTCCGGTTTATTTAAAACAAATCAAAAATTTTCAAATGATTTAATACTAAATCAACAAAATAAAAAAGAATTAGCAGAACTTAGTGCTATACTTGAAAACAATCACGTTAACCTTTTAAGAATTAATATTCCAAATGAATTAAAAGGCAAGATTTCTATTATGAAAAAATCTTCTTTTAAAACAAAAGGAAAATTAATCGCAAACGGAGATATTGACTCACTTAATTTTTTGGGTAATTTAAAAATTTATGATATAAAAATACCTGAATTAAAACTTGGTGTCCAAAATTTGGGTATGAATTTCTTAGCTAAAAAGCTATCTCTTAATGTAGATGATGTTGATTTAAACGGTTCAAAAATAGATGCGTCCTTAAAAACAGATATAACTCCATCAAAAATTATTACCATTTCTGATGTAAAAGTGAATTCTGATTTTATTGATGTTGATAAAGCAATGGTAGTGTCAAATGAAGCAATGAAATATGTTCCTGTTACTTCTTCAAAACAACAAACTTCAAAATCAACAAAACAAAATGCTCAAAATTCAATCCCTGTTGCTATAGACGGGAAGTTTTCAATCAAAAAAATTACAACAGGTCAAATTGTATTGAATGATACAATTGGAAACCTAAAATTACACAACAATAATTTAATAATAGAAAAACTAAAAACAAAAGGCTTTAATGGTGTGATGAAAGGCAAAATCACAATGAATTTGCTTTCTTCTCTTTTAACTATTAAAATGCATGGTGAAAATATTGATTCAAATACCATGCTTTTACAAGCTGCAAATATGAAAGATATGATTTCTGGAATATTGAAATTTAAAGCAGATATTTCTCTAAAAGGCACAACATATATTGAACAAGTAAAATCTTTAAAAGGTACTGTTAATTTTTCAATAAAAGACGGGCAATACGGGCCTTTTGCTAAATTGGAAAATTTCTTTTTAGCAGAAAATATTAGAGAAAATCCTGTCTTCAAAGCGACAATCGGTGCAATATTAACTCCAATTCTTACAATTGATAGCACTCATTTTGAAGAATTAGAAGGCAATTTGAACTTTAAAGACGGAAAAACTTATCTTTCTCCTATAACTTCTCGAGGAGATATATTGTGTATTTTGATTAAAGGAAATATGGACTTAGTAGATAATATTTTAGACACTAGAGTTAGGGTTCGTTTGGCTTCTACTGTTTCAGATATGCTTGGACCTTTAGCTATGGCGAATCCTGTTAATCTAATCAAAAATACTCCGGGGCTAAATAT
>CAKURN010000108.1 GCA_934675695.1 uncultured Candidatus Melainabacteria bacterium
ACAAACGAGTATGTGCAAGAAGTTAAAAATATAATAGTAGATGCAATAAAAAATTACAAAAATAGCCTCATTTAGGAGGCTATTTTTTCAGCAATTGTAATGAGAACATTGCATTTCATCTCTAATTGAGAAAATCAAGTAACCAACCGCACACAAGCCAACGATTGTGTAGATTGCTCTTGAAATTGCTGACATATCGCCAAACAAATATCCAATTAAATCGAAATCAAATGCTCCGATTAGCCCCCAGTTTAGTGCGCCTATAATAACTACTGTATATGTTATCCATTTGAAAATATTCATGAAATTCATTTTTTCCTCCTTTAAAATTCAAGTTTAGTATATTTTAAAGAAAAGAAAAAAGTAATCTTGAACAAACCTAAGCCAACTGTCTATATTTTTCCTAAAATATTCAATTTGTAGTCAAGCCCGATTTCTTCAAAACAGACAACAGGAACATCCATAAACAACTGAGAAACCAATATAAAAATAACTTGTCTAAATTGTTGTGGCACAATAATAACGGCGTTTTGGTTTATTATGTCATTTTTTGTTTCTTTTAGTATTTTTTTAAATTTTGAAAATTTCGACAAATCGATTCTTATGTTGTTTTCATCTTTATTGGTTTGTTTTTCCAACAATTCAATTGTATCGTCATCTAATTCGTATGCAAAAATTTCTTTTTCTTTTGTAGAAATACTGTCAGAAATTTGCCTAGATAGAGCGATTCTTAATCTATCTAATAAATCTGCTTTATTTGGGTCGTCAGAAAAATCGTTCAATTTTTCAAAAATATAATTTATGTTTCTGATGCTTACTCTTTCTCTAATAAGTTGAATTAACAAGTATTTCAATTCAGAAGCGCTGATATAATCGCCTAAAATATTGTCTACCAAAAGTTCATTTTGTGCAGAAACCATATCTATATAGCGGTTTAAATCATTATAGTCAAAAATTTCATCAACATGAACAATTGCATAATAGCTTAAATAATTAGCTATATATTCGCTAGCTTCGATACCTTCAATCCAAAAATCTTTGCAGTCTTCTTTTTTTATCCAAACAACTTTTCTTTTTGTTAAAGTATCTTTTGTTTTGTATGAGTGTTTGATTGGTTCATTTGTATTTAACTCGTCTTCAAAAAATGCAAGACAATCAGGATAAACAAAACCATTTACAACGGCAACACCATGGATATTAATTGTAAATTCGTATTCATCAAGAGAAGAATTTTCGATAAACTGAACTTTTGGAATAATGTAGCCCAATTCTTTTGTCAATTCTTGTCGAACTTTTACTGTTTGAGATAGAAGATTTTTTTCGTTTTGTGGATTGCAGATAGAATAAATCTCTGATGACAAATTGATAGAGAGTTTTTCTTCTCCTAGTAATTTTGTCATTTTGGAAGGAGCTAAAATTTCTTTTAAATCCCTTTTTAGATCATTTAGTTCGTCAATTTCTTTTTTAACTTCTTCATTTAAAAATTCACGCTCTGTGTCTTTTGAAGTTTCTAAAAATTTTTTTATTTTTTCAATTTTTGCTTTTTTATCGCCAATTTTTTTCTGCAAATTTATGCACAATTCGTAAGGTTCTTCTTTTGAATACATCATTTTTTCTACTTGAGAACGAAAAGAAATGATATCTTCTTGAGTTTCTTCTTGTGTATTTTCGACTTCTTTAACGAAGATACAATTATAGACAATTTTAGAATTTTGTTCTGCTTCATAAATTGAATACAACTCCCAACCCGCGAGTGCCATTGAGTTTAGGGAGTTTTCAAGTAGTGCTGTATCATCTGTTGGTATTGATTTTATAGAAAATTCTTGTCTGTAATTTTTTGTCATACTTATTATATTACCACGATAGAAGCTTAATTGAATATATTTGTTAAATTATTTTACTAAATTCAATTTTCCCCTTAGATTGATTTTTCAAGCCAAATTTTCGCTCTTTTGCGGGGAATTAATTTTCCATCAGCACGAATTGAATATGCAAAAGGACAAATATCTTTTATATCATCACATTTTTCACTTCCGCCGGATGGAATGCCATCTATATCAATACAGATTATTTTTGAACATCTATAAATTTCACCTCGTTTTTTGTTTTCATTGTAATAAAATGGAGAATAACCTGTAAACCTTTGAGTACCACTGTAAGAAACATAACCTCCAGTGTAGCCAAAAGTAAAAGCAGGAGAAAGTTGGTAAAAAACGACTCCATCAGACAGCACTATTTCTTCACCTATGTTTTTTGCTTCTTGCTTGCATTTTTCATCTGCAGAATATGAAGAAGCATTCCAGTCTGAACAATAAAAAGAAAGCGTATCTGTTTGTGTTAAGTATTTTGAACAGTTAACTTTTTTTGTTGTTAAATTATCGGCAATTGTTTTGCATAAATAAGTGGCATCATCACTATTTATATTAGAATCAACTATACTTCCATCAGGTTTTACCCCCAAATCTCCATTCAAATAATATTTATCAGAATTTATTAAAGTGGAAATTGTTTGATACAGTGTATCATGAGCTTTTTTAAATTTCATCACATTTTTATCAGGTTTAGAATTCATTGCAACAGGAATGATTATTGATGTGATTATTCCAATTACAGTCAATGTTATTAAAATTTCTGCAAGCGTAAAAGCCTTTGTATTTGCCATATTTGCTCCAATCAAGTTGTATATATGCAACTACATGAAAATTTAACACTTATTATGTATGTATGCAACACAAAACCAAAAAAAGTTTACAATTAATAAAAAAACTAGGAAAAACTATAAAAAAGATGCGTGATAGTAGAGGGATTTCTTGTACAGAGCTTGCTTATAGTTTTGATATTGATAAAGGTAATTTAAGTAGAATTGAAAACGGTTTAATTGATTGCAAATTTACAACTTTGTGGAAAATTTCAGAAGCTTTGAATATGAAGCTTTCTGAATTGGTTTCGTGTTTAGAAAAAGAAATGGGAAGTAATTTTAGTCTTGGTATTGAAGAAGAATAAAAACCCGAAATCTGTTGAAATTTCGGGTTTTTTATTATTGTATTAAGTCAAGTCTGACTAAACTCACTCGATTTGGGTACGGTCTTCGTGCTTCGGCAAGACTCAACGTCTTCCCGTTCGCACTTCGCACACCTTTGCCCTCATCTTCGTTCGTTAAGTCAAGTCTGACTAAACTCACTCGATTTGGGTGATTAGTCTTTAGCGTGTCCTGCTGTACCTAGAACGTCACGCATTTTGTGCATAACCATTTCTTTAACAGCAGTTCTACCAGGTCCCATATATTCACGTGGGTCGAATTTTTCAGGGTGTTCAATAAAGAATTCTCTGATAGTAGAAGTCATAGCCAATCTCAAATCTGTATCGATGTTGATTTTAGCTACACCATGTTTAGAAGCATAGTTTAACATATCTTCTGGAACACCTTGTGCATTTGGAAGGTTACCGCCATATTTGTTACATTTAGCAACAAATTCTGCGGGAACTGAAGAAGAACCATGAAGAACGATTGGGTAATCGCCAAATCCTGCTTCTTTTAGAGCATCTTTGATTTCTTTTAATCTGTCGAAGTCAAGTTTAGCTTCGCCGGCGAATTTGTATGCACCATGAGAAGTACCAATTGCAATTGCTAATGAATCACAACCAGTTTGTCTAACAAATTCAACAGCTTCTTTAACGTTTGTATATTTAGCATCTTTAGCATCAACATTAACGTCATCTTCTACACCAGCTAATTTACCAAGTTCAGCTTCTACAGAAACTCCTCTTTCGTGAGCGTATTCAACAACTTTTTTAGTTAAAGCTACGTTTTCATCAAATGGGAATCTGCTTCCGTCAATCATAACTGATGAGAAACCGCCGTCGATACATGCTTTACAAATTTCAAAATCAGCACCATGGTCAAGGTGAAGTGCGATAGGAACTGTTGTTGTAGCTAATGCTGCTTCTACCAATTTGATTAAATATGTTTGGTTAGCATATTTTCTAGCACCTGCTGATACCTGAAGAATGATAGGAGATTGAGTTTCTTCAGCAGCTTCTGCGATACCTTGTAGAATTTCCATGTTGTTAACATTGTAAGCTCCGATTGCATAACCGCCTGCAAGAGCTTTTTTGAACATTTCGTTTGTTCCAACTAATTTTCTTTCTGTCATAAGTTTTTATCCTTTAAATAAAATACCTCTACATACTTTAATGTATATCAAAAATACTTTACATACAAGGTAAATTTTATGACAAATAATCTGTAATTAATTGTTTAATTTCTGGGTCTTCTACAGCATCAATTCCTGATATTTGGTATGCTTTTACAATATCACTTGCTGTTTTTGAAGCTGATGAAAATTCTTCTGTTCCTGCCATTTCCCAGAAATTTTTTCTATAGCGGTTCAAGGTTATTTGTTCTGTTCTTGTTAAATATTCCGGATTTTCAGTATTTTCATCTTGTTTGTTTATTCTTGCTTCTTTTTCTAATATTTTTGCAATATAACCGTTTTGGTCAGCAAGCAGTGCTGCTACATTTTTTGTATTTGGAGCTAAATGCCATGCGATTTTGCTTCTTAGACCCATCATTGTTTTGTTTTTTTGTTTTCCGGCTTGCAAAATTTCGTTTTCGATTTCATGCTCAAAAATCAATTTGTTAACGTATTCTGCATTTTTTGGATTGTCTAAATTGATGCCAACTGATTTATTGTGACTAGGGAAGATGTATTCGTTGTTTGGTACTAAATCACCTGAAATTATAGCTCTTTCAACATCTCTAGGTTTAACTTGGAGTTCTTTTGCAAGATTTTCTATAGTTAAGTAATTTTTGTTGAAATTTCTCATTGTTTCAAGCAGATTTTCTGTGTCTATTGAACTTACATCTATAAATACAGATTTTTTTACTTTGCCATCTCTAACGACTTTGCTTTCTGTTCCTTCAAAATTACCTTTTTTAAATTGAGCATATATTTCTTGTGGCGTTCCATAGCCCAATTTTGACAAATGCATCAATGGCACTAAATGTGGCTCGTTTTGATTTCTAAGCAGTTTTTTGTAGTATTTTGATTCTTGTGGTATTAATTTTTTGATGTTGTCTGCTTTATCTTCAATTTCTTTTGGAACAAGGTTCAATCTGTACCCTTGACCTGTGGTTTTGTTTTTTAATCTTATTGTATCTATGCTTTTTTTGGCTGTTAATTCTTGTAAGAATTTTTCAGGTATTCTATTTTCGTATGCAAAGTTTGATAGCGAAACATAATCACCAATATTTTCTTTTAAAATTTCATAATTTTGTACATTTTTTTCATCTGTTGTATCGATATATCTAGAGCCGTCAATTTCATCTATTACGAAAGCAAAACGAATTCCACTTAAATCTTCACCAATTTTTGGGTTGTTTTCTCTAATGTCATTTACTGATACGATTTCAGGGTGATTTTGAAGTTCTTCTTTCTTTTCTTCTATTGTAGTATCAGGGTCATACATAAATGCTACATTTGGTCTTGTTGTTTGCATTTCTTTAAAGACCCTAACTTCTTTTATATGATTTAATTCTTCTTTGCAAGCTTTCTTTTCTTCTCTTAAACTTCTAGATTTCAAACTATATTCAGATTTGCTGATTGTT
>CAKURN010000109.1 GCA_934675695.1 uncultured Candidatus Melainabacteria bacterium
GCTTTAGATGCGATATGTATAAGTTTTTCAAAGGGCTATAGCTATAACGAAAAAACAGAAAGAGATGAAATTAAGAATTTAGGTATAAGAGATGATGAATTTAGGGATTTAGTTAAAAATAGTATCGATAATTTATTACCTTATCCGTATACCAATGATAAGCCATTTAAGGGAAATACAACGCCTCTTGAAACTATTTATGGTTTTAGAAAAATTGGCAATGAAACATGTATAACGCAAAGAGTTGAAATTGTTTCAATTAAGCAAGAAGAAAAGAAAATTAAAAATATAATTGACGAAGCTATTAAAAATGATTTGTTAGCAAAATTAGAAAACAAAATGTCATCTAAAGATTGGAACAATATGCTATTGAATTACTTCCATCCTACAAAAAGGACAAAAGTTAACAAAGTGTTACTTGTTGTATCAAAAGGGGAAGTTTCTTTTGATAAAAATGGCAAAGCTAGAATTGGAGAATATGTCGATTTTGGAACAAAAGGTGTTAAAGGTCAATTTAAACATTCAAAAGGACACAAAGGGCAAATTCTCTACTATGATGACAAAGATAAAATAAAAGTTATGCCAATATTTGCAAACCAAAAACTAGATGAAGTTAAGGAAAAATTGAAACAGATGAATTGCAAATTGTATAAAAAAGGTATGATGTTTTATTCTGGTTGTTTGGTTGAAATCGATAAAAATTTTGAAGGAACAGCTTGTTATACAGTTACAGATGAAAATGGAAAAGAAAAACAAGTTTCCAATAGAGAGACTTTAGTAGCTGGTGTTTATAAATTAAGAACAATAAAAGAAAATGGGACAGTAAAAATAGAATCCCCTACTGGTATTGAAATTATAGCCAACGTCAAAAATCTTACAAATGCTAATTTCAAAAAATTGACAAAATAAAAATTAACATTACAAATATGATATGAGTTATCATATTTTGCATATAACTACTCCAAATGTAAAACTTTATTCTGATAAAGGATTCTTTTGCTGTAAATTTAATGATGAATCCGAAAAAAGACTAGCAATGGAGGATATTCGAGCCATTATAATTGCTACTCATCAAGTGTCTTTTACTAATACTTGTATTGCCAAATTATTGGAAAAGAATATTGTTATATTGCATTGTAATAATTCTTACAAACCAGTAGGCTGGACCATTGGTTTAGATAGAGTAGTTAGAACAAAAGCTTTCTATAACCAAGTATTGCAAAACAATGAATTTAAAAATAACTTATGGAGGTCAATATTAAAGGCAAAAGTATTAAACCAGGCTGATAATTTAAAATTAATTGGCCAGAATAATGAAAATATTGTTAAATTAATAAATAAACCTTTGCTAAATGAAGCAAATATAGCAAAACAGTATTGGAAGCTGTATTTTAAAGCATTAGAAATAGAACAAAAGCGAGAACACAAAAATGCTGAAAATTTTGAAAATATTTGCCTAAATTATGGTTATGCAGTTTTCCAAAGCTTACTATATCGCTCAATATTAATACATGGGCTTTTGCCAAATCTAGGTATTCATCATAAAGAAAAATACAATAGTACACCATTGGTTTATGATTTAATGGAACCTTTTAGAGCTTTTGTCGATTTTTATTTGTATAAATTTAAAATAGATAAAATGGATAGTTTTAAAAATAAAGATTTAAAAGTTTGGAATACATATTTTGCTTTTTGTATAAAAAATTATAGATTAAAAATAAAAAACTATAGCTACAAAATTATTGACTATATTGATATTTATATAGAAAATATCGCTGATTCGTATATTAAATTTGATACTAAAGGAATTATTTTACCCGACATAAAAGAACAATATTTACACACCGATAAACACAGGAATAGAGAATATGAGGAGTAAATATAGAATGGGTTGGCTTTTTGTATGTTTTGATTTGCCCGTTGCAGAAAAAGAAGAAATGAGACAGGCTAATGCATTTAGAAAATCTTTGTTAAATTTGGGATATTTTATGTTGCAAAATTCTATATATGTTCGCTCTTGCGTTACTTATGAAAAAACAGAACAGCATATAAAAAATATCAAACTAATTGCTCCAACAACGGGAAATATAAATATTTTTTATTTAACTGACAGACAATGGAGTTTGTCTGTTTGTATTGAAAAAACAGATTACAAAAAATCTAAATATAAAAAGAAAATTGGTGAAAATGACGCAAAACAAATGACATTTTGGTGATTTTTTGATAAAATGTCATTATGAATATTCAATTTTTTGGAGTTTTGGAGAATGAAATCTTTTCGTACTGTCATTACGACTGTAATAAATACTTTGATAGAGGAAACGATTATTCTCTGTTCAATTCTGACTGGACTCTTAACTTAAAATATCTTACTTTTTCATTATATACTAATTATTTAACTTTGTATATCCTATTATAACATATTTTAAATTAAGAGTAAATCAAAACAATTCCATAAGCTAAATTGCCCCAATATTATTATAACATATTTTAAATTAAGAGTAAATCAAAACGTAGATTGGTAAATACATTGGAGTAAATCTATTATAACATATTTTAAATTAAGAGTAAATCAAAACAATGGTACGAATTGAAAATTGAGCAAATGTATTATAACATATTTTAAATTAAGAGTAAATCAAAACAATGGTACGAATTGAAAATTGAGCAAATGTATTATAACATATTTTAAATTAAGAGTAAATCAAAACTATCTTATCTATATTACAGCCCTATTCTTATTATAACATATTTTAAATTAAGAGTAAATCAAAACAAATGGGAAAGATACAATAACAATAAACAAATTATAACATATTTTAAATTAAGAGTAAATCAAAACATACAGAATATATGTAATCATTATAACATATTTTAAATTAAGAGTAAATCAAAACACAACAGCTTTATTTACAATGCAATTATATTATAACATATTTTAAATTAAGAGTAAATCAAAACATAACTATGGTTATGACAATCAAGGAAACGATTATAACATATTTTAAATTAAGAGTAAATCAAAACCTAAGTTGCCTATTAAACTCGGCAAAAAGATTATAACATATTTTAAATTAAGAGTAAATCAAAACATTGCACCTAGTGGATTAACTCCGCCGTTAATTATAACATATTTTAAATTAAGAGTAAATCAAAACCAGACTCTCTACGTAATCACGTGCTAGATAATTATAACATATTTTAAATTAAGAGTAAATCAAAACGTAATCGATATTGGGACGGTATTGTTTAGCATTATAACATATTTTAAATTAAGAGTAAAAGTCACAAGTTGTTCCGTTTAGATAAAAATGCATAATTAATCTCTAAAATAGAATTCGTTACTACAATACTTAAGTGTATTTAAACTTGCTTTAATCTTTTTTGATATAAGTTTGGATTGTATCTGGAAATGATTTTCCCTTTGTTTTGAAGACATACTCTTGTTTTGGTAATAAGAATAACTAACTCCACTTTCGACAATTCCCCTCAAAATATCGAAACAAAACACTTGCTTTTAGAGAGAAAATATGAGATACTTCTCTCAAGTGAAAACATTTCAATTTAGCGATTTTATTTTATTTATTAGATAAAGTCGCCTTTTGTTTTATATGGGTGTAATCTTCCCATCTTTTAACAAGTTTTATCAACTTTTGCTTGTTTATTTTAAAAATTGAAGCAAATATAGATATGCTTTTCACAGTGTTTTAAGTTCTCTATATTATTTATGTTTCACATTTTGACCATTATAAAATATATATTCACCATGGGTGTCAATTCCGCCGGCTTTGTATAAACCATAATCGTCACAAGCTTTTACAATGGTATCATACAATTGGGAATCTGTAGCCAAATTTCCATAATAGCTTGAATAATATGCTTCTGAATATAGCCCTCTATCTCCAGCAATATCCTTAAAATGCTTTATTAATTCTCTAGTAGTATCGTAAGGATTTTTATCGTCCTTAATTCTATGTGTAATATCTGGATAAGCCGGGTGAGCTAACGCAAAATAGCATTGTTGTTGATTGCTTAAATTGTCGTATGCTTCTTGTAGAGAAATTGTTTTAACCCTCATTGGAGTGCCACTATCTTTTTGCAAATCTGCAAGAAAATCGTTAAGCGTAATATCGAACGGGTTTACGCACAAGGTAAGCAAATGGTATTTTTCCGGTTTCTTAAACTTGTAACCATTTAATTCCGACTCTTTTGTAGAAATTTCAGCACCCAAGACAACCCTGATGTTTTTATATTTTTCAGGATCGCTTGCTATGATTTTAACAGCTTCTTTGCAACCATCAACCGTATTGTGGTCTGTAATGCCAATAACAAAAGGGCAATGACTAACTTTTTCGTATTCATCACCATATTCAGCGGCTTGATTCAAAATTTCTTCTACGGTTAGTTTGCCATCAGAGTTAGTTGAATGTGTATGCAAACTAGCACCAAATACCTTCATTTTAACATTTTCCAGTTTGTTGCTGTCTGGAATGCCTTCTTTATCCTTGGGTCTTTCGCCGGTCACATAAAAAGTTCTATTGTTGGTTTTTTTGGCTATTATATCTTTGAATTCTTTTGGTCCAATAACAGATTGCAGTTTTGCAGGTGTAATTCCGGCAATTTTCATATCTTTACAGATATTTTTTATATATGCTAAATCCTCTGTTGGTTTAGACACCTGAATTATATGAGATACATTATTGCTTTTTTTAACAAACACGTCGCCTTTGGCTTCTCGATTTCTGCAAATTTTATTAGATTGTATTTTGTTGTTTTTGCACAAATTAGTTTTTAAGTTTTTTGGGTAAAAATTTATCATGAGTCACACACCTCGCATAAACAAAGTATCCAAAAAATAAAAATTTACCAAAAAGAGTGCTTAAATTTACAAAAATTAATATATTAACCCGCACATATCATTTATTCTTTTTTTATAGGCTGATTTTGCTTTGTCGTTTGAAAAGCCTGCAAATTGAGACCAATCTGATATAATAATTCTTCCGGTTTTTGGCACAATATACCAGTTTTCCATATTGTCTATTCCAATATTTGTAAAGCCTTTTTCAACCATACTTGTAATTTCATTTACAAATTTTCTTTTTGCTTCTAAGGTTACAATGGAACTGTTTTTGCTATAAGGCAATGGCATTTCATCTTCTGTATCAGGTATTCTTGTAACAAGTACGCAGTCTTTTTTGTCATTGCACTCATAACAATGAATAAATTCAGGCATGCATGACAAAGACAACGATTTATTGTCCATCAAGCCGTATATATGTGGTCCTAAGGCAAATTTTTTGCCTAAATTAATATAATAGTCATTGTATTTGTATTCAGTATTTGAAATTTTTTTTAGTTTGCTGTTTTCTTTTGTAGTATCGTCTAAAAATCGCCATATTTCTTTTAAGTCTTTACAATTTTGTATTGAGCTAATGCATTTATCTACAAATGGGTCTATTGTTTCATTAGATAAGTCTTTCATTTCTGTTTCCTTTTTAATACCAGTAGTATTAATTTTATTAAAATTTCTTGAGATTTTATTATCCATATTGTCCTTTTCTTTATACAATACTAACG
>CAKURN010000110.1 GCA_934675695.1 uncultured Candidatus Melainabacteria bacterium
GTTTGCACCAAGGTTCCTCCAAAGGGCAATTGCAAGTAGGTCTTGCTTCGCCCTTTGTGAACTTTATTCCTGTTTCATAATGGGATTTAAAATTTCCTTTAACTTTTGCACGAACAATATTTTCGTTGAATTTTACTTCTTCAACCATTCCGTTCTGATATGTTTCATAACCACGCCTGTATGAACCGGGTTTTGAATTATCTTTCAGGTATTTATTACTAAATGTATATTTCACGAATAATCCACGACAAATTAATTTATATTGCTCAAGCACAACAAACTTAAAACTCAAAAAGAGTTGCTCTATTAGTGCTTTGTTATTACTAAAATAACATTATTAATAAAAAAAAGCAAGAAAATTTTATTATATATTATTTTAAGTAATATGTCATATTAACAGAAGCTGAAAGGTTGATTGAGCCTGCTTCTATGACTTGTGGAGCAGATGCTGATTCTCCCATTGCATCAGACGAAGATAACATCATTTTGTTGTAGTAAACTCTAGGTGATGAAGAATTAGCACTGCAATATGGGTTGATTGATTTTACTTTTAAAATGCTGCTGCCTGCAGCCGCTGCTACAACTTCTGCTCTTGCTTTTGCATTTTTTGTTGCTTGTATCAACAAATCGTTACAGTTTTTTTCGTTGTTTTCCAGATAAAAGTCTAAATTGTCAACTCTATTTACACCTGCATCAGTTGCAATTTTTATTATTTCTGAAACTTTGTTTAAATCTTTTAATTTTACTTCAAAACCGTTTTTAACTTCATATTTTTGGAAAATGCGAACTTTGTCTTTATATGAATATATATTGTTAATGTTGTATGAAATCGTTGTTATTGTTTCATTAGCGTTTAATTTTGATTTCAGTTTTGTTGTTGCATCGTTTACTATTTTGTCATTTTTTTGTTTAATATCGTTGATGTTTTGTCCTGAATTTTCTACATAAAATCTGATTTTTACAGTATCAGGTGAAAAAGATTTTGAAATTCTTGTGTCAACAGAAACAGTTGATTCCATTTCTGCTAAAGCAGGAAAGAAAAATAATGCCATCAAAATAACAAAAATCTTCTTAAACATAATCTTCTCCTTCTAATATTTTAACTAATTCACTTTCAGATAATATTCTAATTCCTAATTCTTTTGCTTTTGTTGCTTTTGACCCCGGAGAATCACCTACAACAACAAAATCTGTTTTTTTAGAAACACTGTTGGGAGTTTTTGCTCCCAATTCTTTTAGCTTGCTTTGGGCTTCTTCTCTGGACAAATTCTCCAAAGTTCCTGTTATAACAAAACTTTTGCCTTTTAATCTTAAATCTTGAACACCATTGTATTTGTTTTTTATATTTAAACCTAAAAGAAGCATTTCGTCGATTATTTTTATGTTTGAGTCGTCTTGAAAATAATCAAATATATTTTTTGCCATTTTTTCGCCAATGCCTAAAATTTCTTTTAGGTCTTCATATTTGGCGTTTTTTAGTTCTTCTATGTCTTTAAAGTTTTGAGCCAAAATATCACTGGATTCTTTTCCAACGAGCTTTATACCCAGAGCGTTAATAAATTTTGAAAACAAACAATCTTTCGATTTTTCTATTGCATTTAACAGGTTGTTTGCTGATTTTGTTTGAATTAAATTAAGACTCAACAGTTGCGTCTTTGTTAATTTATAGATATCAGAAATAGTGTAAACGTATTTTTTATCTACCAATTGATCAACAATAACCTCCCCAAAACCGTCTATATCCATCGCTTGTTTTGAAGCAAAATATTCTATTCTGCCTTTTATTTGGGCGGGGCAGTTGTTTTTGTTTGGACAGTATTTTGCAACTTCTCCTTCTATATCTACCAATTTTGTTCCACAAGAAGGACAGAATTCGGGCAATTTTATTGGAGTTGAAGCATCTGTTTTTCTTGATTTTACTACTTTTGGAATAATTTCTGCGGCTTTTTTAATTAAAACTTCATCATTTATTGAAATATTTAGTCTTTCTATTTCATCGAAATTATACATTGAAGCTCTTGAAACGACGCTTCCTGATAGGTTTGTCGGCTCTAATACGGCAACAGGGGTTATTACACCCAATCTTCCTACACTAAAATCAACATCAATCAATTTTGTCCAGACTTCTTCCGGGGGAAATTTGAATGCTGTAGCCCATTTTGGGGCTCTTGCGGTAAAACCTAATTCGTTTTGTTTTGAAAAATCATTTACTTTTATAACAACGCCATCGGTTGCATAATTCAATGTTTTTCTTGTTTCTTTAACATTTTCACAAAAATCAATAGCTTCTTCTATGTTTTTGCAAATTTTGTAGTTATTAACTTTAAAACCCAGTTTTTTGCAGTAATCCATTGCTTCTGTGTGAGATTTTATTTTTGAATTTTTGTCTAAAATGGCAGAATAAACAAAAATAGACAAATCACGACTAGCAGGTATTTTTGGGTCAAGCTGGCGAATTGAGCCTGCTGCAGCGTTTCTAGGGTTTGCAAAAGTTTTTTGGTTTTGCTCAATTTGTTTTTTGTTTAATTTATCGAAAGAAGTAATAGGCATATAAATTTCGCCTCTAACTTCTATATCTACTTCTTCAAATAGTTTTAGAGGTATTGCTTTTATGGTTTTTAAATTGTTTGTGATGTCTTCTCCAACTATGCCATCGCCTCTGGTTAGTCCTTGAATGAATTTGCCTTTTTTGTATATCAAACTAATTGCAAGCCCGTCTATTTTTAATTCACAAGCCAATTCTACATCATTTTTTGTATCAAATAAAGCCAATTGAGTACTTCCAACATCTTTTAAAACCCTATTGTACCAAGATTTTAACTCATCATAGTTGTTTGAATTATCCAAACTATATAATCTTATTTTATGCGGAACTTGCTCAAATTTTTCTGAAATCCCTCCTACCCTCTGTGTAGGCGAATCAGACGTAATAAACTCGGGATTATTTTCTTCTAATGTTTTCAATTCTCTAAATAATTGGTCATATTCCCAATCTTCTAAAACCGGATTGTCTTCTACATAGTATTTGTAGGAATTTATGTTGATTGTTTTTCTTAAATCCTCTATTTTGTTTTTAATTTCCGCTTTATTCATAGTTTAATTTTATTATGAAAAATCAATCTTGCAAATTAATTGAAAAAATGAAATGTTAGTGTAAAATAATTTTTATGAATAAAAAAATTAAAATAATGCTCGTTTTTGGCACACGTCCGGAAGCAATAAAAATGTGCCCTTTGGTTAAAAAACTAAAAGAAAACAACAAATTTGAAGTTTTGACTGTAGTCACTGCTCAACACAGGCAAATGCTAGATAGCGTATTAGAGTTATTTAATATTGTGCCTGATTATGATTTGAATTTGATGAAACCTAATCAGGATTTGTGGAATTTGTCTTCTGAAATTTTGTTAAAAACAAAAGAAGTCTTTGAAAAAGAAAAACCCGATATGGTTTTGGTCCATGGGGATACAACAACTGCTGGTATTAGTGCTTTGAGTGCTTTTTATTCAAGAATAAAAATAGGTCATGTTGAAGCCGGACTTCGTACTTTTGACAAAAATTATCCTTTCCCTGAAGAAATAAATCGTGTAATCGTCGATTCTGTTAGTGATTTGATGTTTTGTCCAACGGACAAATCTTGTGAAAATTTAAAAAATTCTTCAATAAAAAACGGTATAATGAAAACGGGAAACACAGTCATAGACGCACTTTTGTATGTAATAAATAACAAAGAATGCAATCTTGATTTTATCGGTTTAAATGAAAATTTAAAAACAATACTATTAACTTCTCACAGGCGTGAAAACTTTGGTGAGCCTTTAAAAAATATTTGTTTTGCAATAAAAGAACTGATTGAAAAAAACAAAGATATCCAAATAGTGTATCCTTTGCATTTAAACCCCAACGTCAGAAATACAGTAAAACCAATATTAGAAAATATCGAAAGAGTAAAATTAATAGAGCCATTGGATTATCTTCCATTCTGCACGTTGATGAAAAAGGCTCATATAATATTAACAGATTCAGGTGGTGTTCAAGAAGAAGCGCCCGCATTGGGCATTCCTGTTTTAGTATTAAGAGAAGAAACAGAAAGACCGGAAGCAATTGCTTATGGTGGAGTGAAATTGGTTGGCACAAACAAAGAAAAAATTGTAAACACTGTTCAAGAATTGCTCGATTCTGATGATGAATACCAAAAAATGTCAAAAGCAATAAATCCTTATGGCGACGGTAGAGCTTGTGAATATATTGAAAAAGCAATTCTAGATTACTTTAATTAATAAGTCATATAGCTAGATAACGACTCGCTTTCTTCCGGGTGTTGTTCTATGTAACTTTGAAAGTATGTATAAGTCGTGTAGGCTCTTTTTATCTTTTTTGCAACTCTATGCAATTCTAATAAATCGTCTTTTTTGCCTGTTTCTAAATAAATATATTCATATAAATCAAACGCTTCAGAATTAATTCCTTTTCTTTCATAGCATTGTGCTAAGTATTTTCTTGCTTTTAAGGCAGTATTAGAATCAACGGCAACATCTATTGCATTATTAAATTCATAAATTGCACTATTTAGATTTCCTCTGCGCATTTCTAAAACCGCATAATCAAAAATTTCTTGTGGGGTTTTTTCTTTTATAGCTTCTGGAATTACTACTTTTTTTATTTTTGTTTCTTTATCTTTTTCTTTTTCATTTTTTACAGAAGTTTCAACTTCTTCATTTTCGTATACAATATATTTTTCTTTGTTTGATTTTGTATCGTTGGAATTATCTGTTTCATCAGATTTTGGAAAGTAAAATTCTTCGTTGTCGTTTTCTTCTGTTTTGCTTTTTTTCTTTTTAGATGTTTTGGTTTCAGAACTGTCTTGATTGTCTTGTTCGGGTTCTTCTTCAAAATAAGTTGTTGTTTCTTCTTTTGGGGCTTCTTCTTTTTGAGCTTGAGTTTGAGCTTCTTGTTGTTGTCTATGTCTTTTTTCAGAAAAAGTGCTTGCAATTTGCAATTTCAAAACCATAACCACAACAAGCAAAATCATTATGGAAATTAGTATAATTTTTATGTTTTTTAAACTCATTTTTTCCATTTAGAACATTCCTAATGAACATGTTTCGCAAGCCATATTTTTTGTATAATTTATTATTTTGAATCTTGTATTCAAGCCATCATATACAAGAAGTTTGTTTAACAAAGGTTCTCCACTTTTTGTTGCCAGTTTCATTACTTCTTGAGCTTGAAAAGCTGCAATTGTACTAACAACAGGAGAAATAGAAGCAAAAGTTTCGTTTTTAAATACTTTTGGTTTTGGAATGACACATGATAAACAACCTGTTTTTGACGGTATAATAGTGCTTACCTGCCCGATGTAGCCTTTTGTTGCACCATGGATAAGTCTCAAATTGTGTCGGATTGCAATTTCATTCAATAGATATTTTGATTCATAGTTGTCAAAACAGTCGATTATTATGTTGTAACCTTGAATTACACTATAATAATTCAAATCATTCAGTCTTATTTTGTCTAATTCTACTCTTATATCTGAATTG
>CAKURN010000111.1 GCA_934675695.1 uncultured Candidatus Melainabacteria bacterium
TTCTTTTGTAGTTTTCCAGTTTGTCAATAATTTCCATTGTAGAAATTTTTGGAGCACCCGTAATAGAACCACATGGAAAAAGGCATTGCAAAATATCTAAAAAATCAAACTCTGATATTTTTGCACTGATAGTAGAAGTCATTTGATGCAGGGTTTTATGTGTTTCTACTTCAAATAATTTTTCTACTTTTATATCGGATGACGATTTTATTTTTGACAAATCGTTTCTAATTAAATCGACAATCATTGTATTTTCTGCAAGATTTTTTGCATCTGTTTTTAAGAAATTTATTTCTTTTTCGTCGTTTCCTTCTCTTTTTACAGTTCCTTTCATTGGTTTTGTCGTAATTTTGTTATTTTCAATTTTGAAAAACAATTCAGGAGAAAAAGACAATATTTCATCAAATTCATTTTTTATATAAGCACAGTAAGACGTTTTTTGCTTTTGAATTAAATTTGAAAACAATTCATATCCATCAACGTCACAAAAAACATCATTTGAAAAAGTATAATTTACTTCATAAGTTGCGCCTTGTTTAATATATTCTTTGATTTTTTCAATCGAGATAGAATATTGTTTAAAATTCATATTTTCTTTTATGAACAAATTCGCATTTTTTTCTTTTGGAATAGAAAAATCTTCATATTTTTCGTAAACTTCAAAATGCAACAATGGAAAAGAAGTCGATATCGTTTTTTCTAAAAAAATATCTTTTGATTGGTAAGAAATATATCCCGCTACATAAAAATCATTTTGAAGCTTTTGAATTTCTTTTATTGCATTGAAAAATTCAGTGTTATTAAAAGCTTTTAGTATTTTTTTGGGGTTTGTGAATTTTTTGTTTCCATAAATAAACATAAAACTACTATATTATAAATAATTTTTAATATAAAATAAAAAATATGGAGAGGGCTACTTTATTTAATATATTTAAAGCATTTTTCAAAATTGGCGTAATTCTTTTAGGTGGCGGATATGTGATTATTCCGATTATGAAAGATGAATTAGTTGAAAAAAGAAATTGGCTCACAGATGATGAAGTTTGTGATTATTACTGTGTTAGCCAGTGTTTATCGGGTATTATTGCAGTAAATATGGCAATTCTTGTTGGATACAAATTAAAAAAGTTCAAAGGTGCTCTAACTTCGCTTTTTGCAATGACTTTATCTCCGTTTTTGTCTATAGTAATAATTGCAAATTTAATTGAAAAAATTATCAATATTCCTTTTATTGACGCTATTTTTTGGGGTGTAAATTTATCTGTAATAGTGTTGATATATCTTGCTTTAAAAGATATTTGGAAAAAAAGTATTGTAGATTATTTTACAATTTTTTGGTTTTTGTTGATTTTGTTTTTATCAATTTTAAAAATCAGTCCCGCAATTTTAATCTTGTTTTCAATATTATTTGGTGTAACTATTCAAAAAATAAAAGGAATAAAAAATGCTAAAAACTAGTTTGCTGTTATTTTTTGAATTTTTTAAAGTAGGTTTATTTACTTTTGGTGGTGGATATGCGGCTTTGCCTTTTTTGTATAGAATTTCAGAAGTTTATCGTTGGTTTTCTAATACAGAATTAACTCAAATGATTGCAATATCTGGTTTAACCCCTGGACCTATTGGTTTTAATATGTCTACATTTGCAGGACTTAAAACTCTAGGGGTTTTGGGTGCTATTGTTGCAGGGCTTGGGCTTGTCGTTCCTATGATAATCATCACGACGCAAGTTTTTCGTTTGTATCGAAAATTTTGTGAAAACGAATATGTAAAATCTATTTTGTATGTATTAAGACCAACGAGCTGTGCTTTGATTTCTTTTGTTGCTGTAAAACTGATTTATTCTATGGTTTTTAATGGGCATTTTTCTTTGCATTCAATAGACCTAAAAGCCCTTTTTATACTGGTTTTTCTTTATCTTATGACTTTTAAATTTAGCCGCAATCCCATATATTACATGTTGGTTGGAGCAGTAATTTCTTTAATATTTTATTTTGTAGAGTTATAGTTGAATTTTGAAACAAAACATGTTGAAGAACCGCTCATATTTTGTTTTTTTACCTTGTCAACCAAATGTTAAAATGTTAAGAATGTAAAGTTGAATTTTAACATATTATTCTTAACTATGCCCGATTGTAAATTTTTTGTAACATTTCATTTTCTTGCATCTAAATTTCAATCAGTTTAAATTATACATGTTAAAGGAGTTAAACTTAAACTTTTGAAAGGAGTTGGTGGTTTAATAGTTCAAGAAAAAAGGTCATTTATTGGTTAAATTCGAGTATTAAAAAGTTTAGTTAGACGGTTACCGGATATTGGGTTTTGTGTTGTTTTTGCCGCACAATAAGAGGAAATTTATCAATCCTTGTTGTAAGCATTTGCTTACAACTTCAGAGGGATTGTATAATTTTGTTGAGATACTTGCAAAAAAAATTTTTTTGCGGTTTTAATATATTACAAACAAATTTATCTTAGTGAGTTAACGACAAAATTTATGCTTAATAATACAGAAAATACCAAAGAAATTTCTTATCTTTTTAAAAAATATGGGATAGATGTTTTTAAAATTCCTTTTGTGTCAGAAATTGATTTTGAAATTGATAACACTAAAAAAGTTACAATTCTCCAAAAATTACTAGAAGCCCACGAATTGGCTCTTATTAATGTAAAAGCCGGAAATATTACAGGCAGAGGCTTTGCGACAAACGCTTGTACTTATGACGGTTATTGGTCAATAGGCACAAACTTTAACAATACAAGAAACGATATATCTTCAATTTGCGGAGAAAGAAGTGCTATACTTTCTGCATACAACGATGCATTAATCAGATTTTCAAAAAGCAATTCTGACGAATTTGTTTTTAAAATAAAATATCTCTGTATGGCACAAAGTATCAAGTTTGAAAATATGACAAAAACCGCTGTGCCTTGCGAAGATTGTTTGTCTTGGCTTAATACAAATCGTTATTTTGATGATAATACAACAATTTTTTCTTTTGAAAAAAACGACGAATTAGGTGTTTTTGTTCGTGCTACAAAACTGTGTGAATTATTGCCTTACAAAGATTTTGTTACATCAAATATTTATTCACCCGACAAAGAAATACTATCTTCTGCTAGAGCAAAAGAAACTATGGCAGAAGAAAAAATTTCAAATGACGATATCTATAAGTTGTTAAAAACATCATTTGATACATACAAAAACAACGCTATGACTAATATTTCTAATCAAAATATAGCCTGTACAATTTTGACAGATGAAAATATTTATTCTCAAAACAAAGCAGATTGGACAAAAAGATGGCATGTAGAACCATTAGAAGCTTGTGTTTACAAAGCAAGAAATCTTGAAAAAAACCTGAAAATTCGAGCTATTTCTTATTTTGGCGATGAATATGCAAAAAATGACAACATAAAATACTTAGATAAAATCGTTTCAATAAAAACACTAGGTAGAATTAGACAAAAATATGCACAAAATAGCACTCTTTTGATATTGAATTTTGATGAAAGAGTGCTTGTTATTACTTTGGGTGAATATTTGCCCAAAAAATTTATCCAAGGATACAAAATAAAATAAGTTGACTTTTTATGTACATGTGTACATAATATTGTTATGGAAACTTTGACTTTAAAACAAAAAGATTTTCTTGAAAAGCTAAAACAAGAATACAAAAATCTTGCACTTCCCAGTTATGAACAGATAAAAAATGATTTGAATTTCAAATCTAAAAATTCAATCAAACAGTATTTTGAAGTTTTAAAAGAAAAAGGGCTTGTTTTATCTATTAATGGAAATCTATACATAAATAGCGATATTTTTGGTGCGAAATTGGTTTCTTCTTATGTAAAAGCCGGTTTTGCTTCTATTATGGACGACAAAATTGAAAAACGCATTTCAATAGATGAGTTGCTGGACATAAATTCTCCTTCTACCTTTGTTTTTAGGGTTTCAGGGGATTCTATGTGTAATATTGGAATATTAGACGGCGATTACATAATAATCAAAAAAACCCAAGAAGCCAAAATAAACGACGTTGTCCTTGCGATAATAGACAATGAATTTACTTTAAAGACTTACAAAAAAGACTCAAAAGGCTACTATTTAAAACCCGAAAACGAAAATTACCCTATATTGAGGCCAAAATTTTCTTTGAGTATTTTTGGTGTTGCAATAGGCAATGCTAGGAGATTTTGATTTTGAAAAAGAAAAAAAGAGTAATAGCTCTCGTTGATTGTAACAATTTTTTTGTTTCTTGTGAAAGACTCCTAAAGCCGGAACTTTTAGGAAAACCTGTTTGTGTTTTGTCAAACAATGACAGCTGCGTTGTTTCTCGTTCTAACGAAGCTAAAAAACTCGGGCTTCAGATGGGTGCACCGTATTTTATCGCAAAAAATCAATTCAAAAAAGTTACTTTTCTGTCAGGAAATTTGCCTTTTTATTGTGAAATTTCAAAACGTGTAATGAACAAATTGTATGATTATACTCCAGACGTCGAAATTTATTCAATAGACGAGGCGTTTTTGGATTTGACGGGTGTAGATAAGGTTTTCAAATGTTCTTATGAAGAAATAATCAAAAAAATAGTTTCTGATGTAAAAAACGAAATCGGGATAGATGTTTCTGTCGGGCTTTCTTATTCAAAGGTTTTGGCAAAATTGGCAAACGACAAATCAAAAACCATTCAAAAAACCCTTCCTGATTATAAAACATACAAAATCGGCTACAGAAAAATTGAAGAAGAATTGAAATCGACTCTCATTTCTGACGTGTGGGGAGTCGGAAGAAATATAAATTCTCTTTTGAAAAGATATTTAATACAGACAGCTTGGGATTATGTAAATCAGAGTGATTTTTGGATAAAAAAGAATTTAGGAAAAACAGGACTGGATTTAAAACAAGAATTACTTGGAAATGTTGTCAATCCGGTAAATTCTCTCCATCAAGAGCCAAAATCAATTTCTAGAAGTGAAAGCTTTAAAGAATTTCAAACAAACAAAAACTACATACAAGAACAGCTAAATTCGCATATTCATAAAGTCTGTAAAAAACTAAGAGGCGAAAATCTTTTAGCATCTTGTGTTTCTGTGATGCTTAGAACAAAAGATTTTCAGGTTTTTTCTATAAAAATGAACTTGGAAAACCCTCTAGATGTCGAATTTGAATTTATCAACAAATCTATTGAAATTTTAAACAAACTTTTTCAAGAAGGGGTTGTTTACCGTTCTGTCGGTTTTTCTGTTACAAAACTAAGCCCGAAAACCGCCCAACAAATATCTATTTTTGATGGTGAAAAAATACTAAAACAACAAAAACTTTCTTCTTGTTGGGACAAATTGGAAGAAAAATTTGGAAAAAATGTAGTAAAAGTTGGAATAAAATAAAAGTGAAATTTTTAGATTTTTTGTTTAAAAAATAAAATTTTCTAGAAAAATGAAATCCCTTAAAAACCCACTATAGTCTGCTTTTTCACATATAGAAACTCCAAAAACTTGCAAAATATAGTTTTTTGTGCTATAC